>CALWPV010000020.1 GCA_944383515.1 uncultured Clostridia bacterium | reverse complement strand
AGCCGGTACACCTCGTCCGAGTGATGGGTGATGTCGATATCGGATTCGTGGTTCCTGTCATAAATGCGGCCGTTGCAGCGGCACACGTCCTGGGCAGCGGGTACGCGGATATAGAGTATGAACTTTCCGTCTATTTCATACTCCACAGGCGTGAGATAAAGCGGTGGGTACATTTTGTTCTCGTTATTGACAGACGTCACGAATTCTTTTTTAACCTTATCTATTTTATCCTCCTCAAGGCCAAGGATCTCGCCGTTATCCTCCCCGCCGTGGATCAGTTCCAATAGTTTCTGTGGGAGCTGTTGCACGTTCATTCCCTCCTTGGGCTTTTATAATTCGTCATCCGGAACCGTTTCCGCTACAGCACTCCGATTACACTGTAACGCTTCGCATAGATTTTCATAAGGCCGTCCACCATTTTATCTTCGATACTCTTTATTTTCTATAACGAAAGGGGCTTTTGAAACGACAGTAGACGGGGCGAAAGATATTAAATATAGTATAACACATTTTGGTTCAAAAATTAAATTTGATATTTGCAAAGCAAATTCTTGCCAATAGGTATAAAATACTCCCTGCGCTCCGCTTATTGGGACCAGCCAGAGATAACTTTTATCTTTGTTGGGCTTGTGCAGGCAAGAAAAAGGTGTAGATTTTTCCATATTTTATATATTCTAGATAAAACAGGAAATTTCTACACCTATTTTTTTAACTTTTAAATTGAACCGAGATAAAAAATATACCTAACTCCCGCTTCTCTCAAACAAAATAGGGAAGAATTGCACCCTATTGTCTTCTGTTCGGCCGCTGGCAGGGGTAGCGCACCCGGAACCCAGGAGAGATTCTCCCTAAACCCAGGCGCGCCCCCGCTTTGGCGGCAGCTTCACTGAGTATCAGCTTACTTCAAACCACTGCTCGCCTATTACAACCTGCCCGTCTTCCAGCACATACCGCGTACGGCCAAACCCAACTACATCCATGTTGAATATGCCGCGGTTAATGGTCGAAAAAACAAAATCGTAAAACCCGTCTTCGTTGGCTTCATAGCCCAGCGTTCCCAAACCATTTTCGGAAACCGTTTTCCCGGTGCGCTCTTCCAGCTCCGTGGTAAGCGTTACGGAAAATGGCGTTTTGGTTGGTTCTAGCGTGCCCGAAAGCTCGCTCGCGGAGCCAAAGGTGCCTGTTACCGAAATCGAGTCGCTACGCTCCTGCAAAGTAAAGGTTTTTACCGCCTGCAGCGTGCCGTCAACCGGCCGAATGATCCAGGCCTCGCAGCCTCCCATGGTACCCATGGCATATACCACAAGACCAAACGTATACTCGCCGTCGCCCATATCGACGCCCATAAGAGTGCCATACGTTGACATCAGCTGCGATTCAATCGTAATCGATCCATACGGCTCCATGCTCAGCACAAGGCTTCCCATGCCATACTCCGCCGTCTGCGTTGTATCAATGGTAACCTGAGGCAGCCCCTCTTCCAGCGGCTCGCCGCCTTCTGTAAGCGCCTCAGCCTGCGCCATATTCGGCGAAAGATCCATGTCAATCACCGGCAGGCCAAATACGTATTCCGGCGGAATGGCCTGCCGCAGGCACCCCGCCTCTTCCGAATACATACCGCTAAAATCTGTCGAAAGCAGTAACAGTCCGTCGTATTTAGAAGACTCGTTCAGACGCTGCAAATAGCCCGCATGCGCGCTAACTCCCTCGGCGCTTCCCAAGCCGGCCTCAGCCAGCGTTTCTTGCGCATGCATAGCCATACACTCCATAATGCCAGCGCATTCGCGCACGGCCTGAAGCCGCTCCGCGTCTAAGCTCTCCCGGTTATCTCGCAAATTCAGCACGGCCTCTTCATAGGCAGCCTTCATAACCGCGCTGGTACGCACCAGCGCCAGGCTGGTATTCACGTTTTCCGCCTTTTCCAGCGCTTCCGCGACCGCGGGCACGCTGCCCTTTATCAGCTCCACGCCCAGATCAAACACGCCCACCGTGGTCGCTGCCCAGCGCAGCGGGACTACGGCCAGGTCAGTAGAGCCTACATTAAAATCTACCAGCTTCATAATATTGTCCACCATTGTGGCCAGCGAATCCAGCGAAAGCTCCTGTAAATATACATTTGCGATATCGTCATAATATTTTTCTTCTACGCTGGCGGCCGCCGAAGAAAGCTGCTTGGCAAACCCGCTTTCAGCGCCCTGCGTTTCTGTCTGAATGCGCTGCAGTCTCTGCTGCAAGCTCTGCGGCATATACTCGCGCGCCCAAAGCGCCTGCTCCACATTCAGCAGGTAGCTAATAAACGGAACGCCGGCGCCCACCGAAGGCGATATCACTTTCATAGTCTCGGAAGACACCGAAACGCCTAAAAAGTCTCCGATCAGCTGACTGGCTACCTGAGCGCCCATACCTTCGCTGCCCAGATCAAACGCCGTAGCCATGGCCCCCATAAAATCGGTAGGCGACGTTAGCGTCATGCTGTCGTCAATCGCATCCGGCTCCGCCTCGGGCGCGTCGGTGCGCAGCATAAGAAGCGCGGCCTCCAGTACATTGTCTTCATATGTCATGGTATCTTTTATGTGAAGGCTCGTCGCAATGGAATCCCAAATAAACGTCATATCAATATCGTCAATGGCCGCCTGAAAACCGTATTTAAACGAATTGCCCCATTGCTCCAGCCAGCCGTCGCCCATAACGTCGCTATAGTCCGGGTTATCCGCCATCATGCGATCCGACTCCGCTACAATCTCAAACAGCGTTTCCGGGCGGTACGGAATCACCACACCGTCCTGGCAGCCCCACTCCATGCCGCACATATACAAAAGCTGCTCAAACGGCACATACCAAGAATTTTCTTCTTCATAGGGCAACAGCTCTTCCAGCGTAAAATCGCCATACAGCTGAAAGCCTAAATTCTCGCCGCTCCCCTTTAAATCGTAATGCACCTGCCCTATCTGGTTTTCCGCGTTCACCGACACCGTACGCAGCCCCAAACTAAATGTGAGCATCGTATTAGCCGAAATTGTAAGCTCCGCGCCGGCAATCTCGGCAAAATCCTGCGCCGCAATATACACAACGCCCTCGGCGCTGCGCGCCGCGTCGCACGTTACCACCGAAGACGTATCTACGTCTAGCACACGTATGCGGCCATAAAAAGTCTCCGGCGCTTCCTCCGCCCGGGCGCGTGGCGCCCAAACACCTGTAACCATAGCCATAACCAGGGCTACCACCAGCAGTTTATGAATTCGGTTTTTTATTTTCATGACGGATCCCCTCCTGTCAAAACTTCTACGGCCAAATCATATAAACCGCCGGTTAGCGCATTGGCCAAGCCTGTCATTTCTTCCGCGTCCATAGCGAGTTCATAGCGGGCATCTTCGCCGCTGCCTACAGGCGCCAGCGTAAGCTGCACCGCAAATTCCTTTTGCTCCGCATCATCCAGCGCCGCCAGCATCGCCTGCGCCGCTTCCTCCACCGAGCCAATCCCCTCGGGCAAATTAAGCAAAAGCTGCTTTACATCCACATTCGTAATGGTCATGGACACCAGCAAATGCCCGTCTTCCTGCTTCTCTACCGCATCTATCGTATACGACATACGGCTCAGCATAGCCGATAAAATCTCACCGCTGCCTTCGTCTACATTAGGCACAGAGCCAAACAGCTCTCCCATAGGCAGCATAGACAGCAGCGTCTCCCAGCTTCCTTCTTGCAGGCTACGCATCATGTCGTCACAATACGCATGCGCCCCTTTTTCTTCTTCTGTAGTAAATAGTCCGCCACAGGCGCATAGTACTAGCGCCATTGCCATACATATTATGGCCAACTTTCCCCTTACTTTCATGACATATCCCCTCGATTTGTTTTATTCTTCGTAATCCAGACAGGCCCGCTCCGTCACATACGGACGCACATACGTATCGGCCACCTTCACGTGCTCCGGATGCGAGCCGTAAACCGCCACGTCCTCCGCCCTCTCCAGCGTTGTCACCAGCGCCATATCATGCGTGCTCGAAGGCAGCGGCGCCTTCACAAACCGCGCCGAAACAAGGCCCGGCACTTTACCAACCAGAGCTTCCAAATGCTGCGCCATAGCCTCTTGCAGCCCAGCCTTTTCCCCTTCGGCAATCTCCGGTTTAAATTTCCACATAACAATATGGTGTACCATGGTTTCCTTCCTCCTTATTCGTCTTTCATTCTAAATTGCAGCATTTCATACACCAGCTCGCTGCCCTCGTCAATTTCCGGCGGCAGCAGTGCCCGCGCCACCAGAAACAGCTCGTCCTCCGGCTCGTCCAGCCGCTGTAAATGCGCGTAGTCGCCATCGATTAACACAACTCGATATTCTCTTCGTTCCATTCCTTTTTAAACTCCTCCACAAATTGCACCAAAACAGCATGGCGCGTTTGCGCCAAACGCCTGCCTTCCCCAGTTTTCATACCGTCTTTCAAGCGCAGCAGTTTATCCTCAAAATGCTGCAGGCTGTTCTCCTTGGTGCTGGGGCTGAAAATAGGCCGCCCCTTGGCGCCGCCATAGGCAAACGTACGGGCAATGCCAATAGCGCCCATGGCGTCTAGGCGGTCGGCGTCGCATACAATGGCGCTCTCCGTTTGCAGCTCCGGGCGGCACGGCGTACCCGTAGTAAACGACACGCTTTCCACAACCTCCAGCACGGCGGCCTGCACCGGCCGCGGCACCTTAGCCTCGTCCATAATCTGACAGAGTAAATCCTGCCGGCTTTCTTTGGTATAGCCCAGTTTATGGTCGCCAATATCGTGCAAGTACGCGCTCAGTAGCACTACGTCCAGATTGCAGGTTTCGCAAACGGCTAGGCGCCGGCTCATGGCCGCCACACGCAGCGTATGGTAAAAGTCATGGCCTGTGGCGTCGCCGGTTTGTATCTCCTGTACTCGCTGCTTAATCACTTCCCAGTTCATGCAAAAAATCCTTTCTTTAATACCTTGCCCTGATCCATGAGGATCTGTCCGCGCGCCATAACCATATGCGGCGTAAGGCGCTCGCTGAGCAGAACCAGATCGGCGTCGGCGCCTGCCTGAATATGCCCTTTACGGCCGGCCAGTCCCAGTGCCTGCGCTACCGTACTTGTAACCGGACGCAGCGCCTCTTCCAGCGGCATGCCCGCGGCGCATAGCTCGGCTACGCACTGCAGCAGCGTATCCATAGACGCTACGCCCATGCCAATGAGTTCGCCCTTCTCATTCCACACCGGCTGACTGCCATTCGCGTCGGAACTGAGCGTAATACGGTCTGCGGGCGCCGCTTCATAGGCTTTGAGCATGGCCTGCGCCGCTCCCTTTGGCTCGCCGCTTGTAAAATCAATATAGCCGCCCTGATTGGCAAAGGCAATTCCCTGATCCAGAATTTTTTGTATGTGCGTAGGGCGAAAATGCCCAATGGGAATATCGGTTTCTTCCAGCACGCGAAATACGTCGGCTAACCCTTGTTTGCCGTTTCCCAGATGCATATGCACTTCGCCTACTTTGCCGCTTATCAGCGCCGCCTGGCGCACCTCGCTCGCGAGCCGGGCCAGCTCGGCCGCCGTAATGCTAGACGAGCGGTGATCGGAAATGGCAATTTTGACTCCTATTACTTCCTGAATAAACGCAATGTCGTTTTTCACCGAACCCGTCAGCGTAGGCGAAGGGTACTCATAGGCGCCGGTAAGGCAGTAGGCCGTAAGCCCCTGCTCGCCCAGCGCCTTCGCCTGCGCCACAACGCTGGCTACGCTGCGCGTAATGGAATCGGTGCCCAGCAGCCCCACCAGCGTAGTGACTCCGCTGGTTACGCAGTCTTCCAGCTCCACCCGGGGCGCGCGGCTTTGAAAGCTTTGCTCGCCACCGCCGCCTGTAATATGCACATGCTGATCAATGAGCCCGGGAATGAGCGTGCGCCCTTCGGCGTCAATAACGGTATGAGGCCATGGGCAGGTAAGCTCTTTCCCGATAGCGACAATGCGGTTAAAGCAGACTAATACATGGCAGATCCCCATTGGCTGCGGCGCGTAAACATTGGCATGAGTAATCAGGGTAAACATGCATTACTCTCCAAAATCCTGCGCGGCCTGCTTTAGCATCTGCCGAATGGGCAGCTGATAGGGGCAGCGCGTTTCGCAGGCGCCGCATGCTACGCAGGCGCTAGCCTTTACTTCGAGCGCGCCGTAGCGGGCTTTCGCCCAGTCTGCCAGACCATACCGCCGCAAATAGCCCTGCATTAAAAATACATTGGGAATGCTAATGCCCACCGTACAGGGCGCGCAGTAATTGCAGCGCCGGCAAAACTGCGTGCCCAGCTCGTCGCGCACCGCCTGCACCTGGCTATTTTCCTCTTCGCTAAGCGGCGACGCATCGCTCGCCGCGGCCAGGTTTTGCTCTAGCTCTTCGGAAGCTGCCATGCCGGGAATTACCACGGTAACGGCGTCGTTTTGCATAATATAGCGCAGCGCCAGCGTGGCGTTTTCAATGGCGCCGCCGGCCAGGGGCTTCATGGCAATAAAGCCAATGCCTTTGTCCTGACACTGCCGAATCAGCTCTTCGCCCTGCGTTTCCACAATGTTATACGGGAACATAATGGTTTCGACCCAGTCCAGCGTAAGCGCTTTCTCGAACACCTCTTTAGAGTGGGCCGTGAGACCGATATGGCCAATTTTGCCCGCCGCGCGGGCTTCCACAAGGGCCTCCAGCGCGCCGCCGGGGGCGGTTACCTGCTCCAGCTGCTCCATGTTTGGGTTATGCACCTGGTATAGGTCGATGTAATCTGTTTTGAGGTTGGTAAGGCTGGTTTCGATATCGGCGGCCATGGCCTGTTTGGTGCGGGCCATGCTTTTGGTGGCGAGCACAAAGTGGTCGCGCATGCCTTCTAGGGCCTGCCCCAAATAACTTTCGCTCACGGTGTAGCCGCGGGCGGTATCGATATAATTGACGCCTGCTTCTTTTAGTTTTTGAATGAGGGCCTTGGTGCCTTCGGCGTCGATTCGCTGAATGGGAATGCCGCCAAAGCCTAGGCGTGAAATGGTAAGGCCGGTTTGGCCCAGCTTTCTGTACTGCATACGTCCTCTCTTTCTCCGGCAGAGCCGGCAATGGTTTATGCCCCTATTGTACACCAAAATACTGGGTTTGGCTATGGGGTTTGCGCGGATTGTGCCCATGAGTTTTGGATTGCCAATGAATGAAATTATTTTTTGTTGTAGACAAACGTTTGCTATACGTGATATGATAGCCTTGTAGAGAGGCCGGAATATCGCGCTAAAGCGCTTTGGAATGGAGGATTACTGTGAAAAAATGAGGAATTTTTTGCTTTCTTTTATTCGTATGTGTCTCTTGCCAGAGTCAGCCGCCTGGCATAGCTTCGCTAATCGATACCGACCTGGAACGGGTTGAAGAGGTGCGGGTGACTCATAATAATGAAACCATTGTTTTGCTGGAAGAAGACGCGCAGTCTCTGCTGCAGGCGCTGGAAAGTGCCGCGCCGCGAGGCCGGGCCGATTGGTTTCCCTATACGGAGGAAGACTATACGGTGAAGCTAGTGGCCGGTGGAGACGAGCACGCCGTAACGCTTCACTGGTTTGCGGGCAAGCACTATTATGTGGAACCGTCCATTACCGGAAACGGCGAAGTATTGTTAAGCGATCCTCTCGATACCCGGGTGGATATGGAAGTGGGCGGGCAGATTTACAGTTTTGACCAGCCTAAAGACAATATCTGGAACGCCGAAAAATTGCGGACAGCTTACGAGCGCGCCGCGCGCTTTCAAGGAATTACGCTTACGCCAGACTATGTTTTTGACGGTTACGAAGACACGCACCAGCATTCTTCGTCTGCCTATACCGTGCCGCTGGGCCTTGACTGGCAGGGAAAAAGCCTAGAAGAAATTTGGGAAGCGGCCGACCTAGTCGTTATCGCCCAGTCGCAGGGGGCCGTTTTTGAGGCTCAAAAATATGAACAGTTTGCCGTGCGGGAGGTGCTGAAAGGAAGTACCGCTTCCGAAGTACTGTATGTATATCAGCACTATGGGCCTAGGGAAAACGGCGGCGTGTGCTATCCGCCTGCCGAGGATCCGCTGTACGAACCCGGCCCAAGCTATCTGCTGGCGCTGACACAAGAAACAGACGGGCACTATAGCCCTGTTGCCGGTATTTTTTCCACGGCTATTGTAGCCGATAACATGTGTTATCCGCGCTATAACACCGAGCACCATCCGTTTTTTGAGGTGAGCGCCGAAAGCCTGAGAGCCTGAGAGCCCGTCTTTTTTCTTGGGTACTTGACAAGCTGTCTGTTCTGTGCTACTCTACTCACAGATTTAACAGAAAGGGTGAAAGAATGAGGCTTACTTCTATTTTCTAAATCGTTGAACATATACCGCGCCAGGGCGGCCAGCCCCAGGCGGCTTATTTTGTTACCAACGTTACTGAAAATAGATGTAAGGCTTTTTATAGATTGCTTCGCCAGGGGTTTGCCATGGCGGGCCATTGTCGCATCTGTTTTTGGTAACGCTATGCCGAAAACAGATTTTTTTGTGTCCAAAAAAACTTGTGCATCTATGCGAAGTGCTTCAGAATGGAGGTTTTATATATGCTTCAAGTTCAGAACTTAACCTTAATTCACCGCCAAGATCTACGCACCATGGTAGAGGATTTTACTTTCACCTTGCAGCCAGGAGACAAGGCCGTTATCATTGGCGAAGAAGGCAATGGCAAATCTACGCTGCTGCAATGGATTTACAACCCCACCTTAGTCGAAGACTACGTAACCGCCACCGGAAAGCGCATTCTCAGCGGCGCAGTGCTTGGCTACCTGCCGCAAGAACTCTCCGCGGCCGATCAGGCCCGCACCGTTTACGAATTTTTCTGCGAAAGCCCGGTATTCTGGGACCAGACGCCCCGCGACCAGGCCCGCCTCAGCCGGCAGCTCGGTTTGCCCGAAGACTTTTTCTACTTCGATCAGCCCGTCCGCCTGCTCTCCGGCGGCGAAAAAATAAAAATGCAGCTTTGCCGCATTGTCATGGAGGCGCCCGATATTTTACTGCTTGACGAGCCCAGCAACGACATCGACATCGAAACCCTGGAATGGCTCGAAAACTTTATTAACCAATCCGCCACCCCCGTACTCTACGTTTCCCACGACGAAACCCTCATTGAGCGCACCGCCAATGTCATTATTCACCTGGAAAAACTCGAGCGCGGCCGCAGCGTGCGCCATACCATTAGCCGGCAAGACTACCGCTCGTACATTACCCAGCGCCTCGCCGGCATTGAAAAGCAAACGCAGCTCGCCTACAATGAAGAGCGCGAATACAAAAAACAAATGCAGCGGTTTTACCAGATTCAGCAAAAAGTAGAGCACCAGCAAAGCAGCATTAGCCGGCAAGATCCCCACGGCGGCCGCCTGCTCAAAAAGAAAATGAAGGCCGTCAAAAGCCAGGAACGCCGCTTTGAAAAAGAGCACGAAACCCGCACCCAGGTGCCCCACACCGAGCTGGCTATTTTGGCCTCTTTCGACCAAAGCATTAGCCTGCCGGCAGGCAAAACGGTGGTGGATTTCGCTCTGCCCCGGCTGGAAGCCGGCGGCCGCCTGCTCGCCACCGACGTGAGCCTGCGCGTAACCGGCCCGGAAAAAGTGTGCATTATTGGCCAAAACGGCTGCGGCAAATCCACGCTTATGAAAGCGTTAGCCGAAACCCTTCTGCCCCGCCGCGACATTCAGGCCTCCTATATGCCGCAAAACTATGAAGACCTGCTCGATTTGAGCAGGTCTCCCATAGATTATCTGGCGGAAAACGGCGACAAGGAGGAGATTACCCGCATTCGCACCCACCTGGGCAGCATGCGCTATACTCCCGACGAGATGTTTCACCCCATTCGGGAGCTCTCCGGAGGACAGAAGGCTAAAATTCTTTTTCTAAAAATGATTTTCTCCGGCGCCAATGTACTGCTGCTCGATGAGCCAACGCGTAATTTTTCGCCGCTCTCCAGCCCGGTGATCCGCCGCATTCTCAAAGAATTTGGCGGGGCCATCATTAGCATTTCACACGACCGCAAGTTTATTGAAGAGGTGGCGGACTCTGTATACCGCCTAAGCGGGCAGGGACTGGAACTGGTTTCGCGCACAGGCGCGCATGAGTTAAAAGAGCTTTAAATCGGGATTATCCATTTCTTTCATTTTATAGGCGTAGGCCTGCCGCATGGCGTCTTCGTAAGGAAGTTTTTCTAAGGAGGCGCCAATTTCGGTTTGGCACAGGGCGTATTCTTTGGACAGGCCGTAGGTATGGGAGAAGCGGCTGGTGTAGCCGATCAGCTTGGTTCCCTTAAAATCTGCGCGAATGAGGTTGTTAAAGCGCTCGAGTACCAGCTCCTGGCTGCCCTCGCTCATTATCGGCCTACTCAGCTGGGGTGCGTTTTTCTTCATTAGCTGTTTACTCTCTCGTGTGGCGTTAAAGCCGGTAAAAAAAGCCTGGGAGCAGCAGCGCCAATTTGTGGCCGATGCCTCTCACGAATTAAAAACGCCGCTCACTGTTATTTTAGCCAATACCGGTATTTTGCTGCGGCATCCGGACGATACCATTATGCAGCAGCAAAAATGGGTTGACAGCACTAAGGCCGAAGGAGAGCGCATGAAAGAACTGATCGACCACATGCTGTTTCTGGCTAAAACCGACGCCGACCAGATGCCGCTTAGCTTTAGCCCGCTGGATCTTAGCGATACACTGTGGAGCTGCCTGCTGCCGTTCGTTCATAACCAGGGCGAAGCCATTCCCGCGGAGGATCTTCCGCACATTTTTGAACGGTTCTACCGGGTTGATGCGTCGCGTTCCCGCTCTGCGGGCGGATATGGTCTGGGACTGGCGATTGCCAAAACGATTGCCGACCGCCACAAGGCTTCTTTACGTGTAAACAGCAGCGCTCCCGAGGGGACTACCTTTATTTTACGGCTACCGCTTAAAGATAACTGACAGGGGCTTGCATCTTGGCCTAAAAAGCGGTATGATAGAGACATTCTGCGATGTAAAACAGCTTACTACTGGAAAGGATTTATAAATATGTCTGTGATCACTAAAACGGCGGCAAAGCGTAACCGTCTTTCGCTGCTTCACTTGTTTCATAGCACGAAGCGTACTGTGTATTTTATTTGTTCGCAGCTATTAGATTCGGGCGAGGTTTCCGAAGCCGTGGCTCGCATCTATGAACTGGCATGGAACGCCTTGGCGGATCAACCGGAAGCGCGGCAAAATTTTAAGCAGTATATGACTCACCTTAGTTTATCGTTTTGCCGCGAGCGTATACTGGAAAAGCGGCCGGACGCGTTTAGCGAAACGGCCAAAGCGCAGACGCCGCCACTGCGCCTGCCCAAAGAAGGCGACAGCGCCGATTTTACCCCCGTGTGCATTCATTACGCGCTGGCTAAACTGCCGGTGTTTCACCGCTTTGCTCTGCTGCTTAAATTAGTGGCCGGCGAGGGCTCCGCGCAAATTGCCGAGACAATGCAGATTAGCGAAATGGACGCTAACGTTACGATCAATCATGCCGAAGACAGCATTCGTGAAACCCTGCAGTTTCTAAAGGATAAAACAGACCGCAGCCTTACCTCGTACGAGCAGTTTCGCGGCGCGGTGCAGCATCAGCTTAGTCATTTAAAGCTTCCGGAGGAAACCGCGCAGCCTATTATTGAAAAAATCGCGCTTATCGCGGCGCCGCCGAGCAAGAAAAAATGGTTTCTTCTAGGCCCCATTTTTCTAATTCTGCTGGTCTTGGCGCTCACCCCGGTTGCCAAAACGCTATTGCAGCATCTTCATACCACCTATGCCGTGATTGAAGTGCAGGATTACGGTTCAATCCGCATTGCTCTTGACGAAGAAGCCGCTCCGGAAACCGTTGCCAATTTCATTTCGCTGGCAGAAAGCGGCTTTTACGACGGTCTTACTTTCCACCGCGTGGTTGCGGGCTTTATGATTCAGGGCGGCGACCCCAACGGGGACAGTACCGGTGGTTCTGACCAAACCATTACCGGTGAGTTTTCCGCCAACGGCATTGAGAACCCCTTATCCCATACCCGCGGCACTGTTTCCATGGCGCGCATGGCTAACGACTATAACAGCGCCAGCTCTCAGTTTTTCATTATGCAGTACGACTACCCCGAGCTAGACGGCCAATACGCTGCTTTTGGCCAGGTTGTTTCCGGTATGGAAGTGGTAGACGAAATTTGCGCCACCGTTATTGCCTCTACGGCCCAAGGTCAGGTGCTTCCCGAAAATCAGCCCGTCATTACTTCTGTTACCATTGAACACGCTAAACTCTCATAACATAAAAGGACATAGAGAAGCCATACTTCGCGTTTCTCTATGTCCTTTTTTTATATGGTTCCGGCAACCGTAAGCGTACTCACGCCCGGTGTAGTTTG
>CALWPV010000019.1 GCA_944383515.1 uncultured Clostridia bacterium | reverse complement strand
AGACATTTTTACAACTTGCTCGTACTGCACTTCCCAAACTACTGTTATCCAAAGCCCTTTCCGTCTCCATTCGTCATAATTCCCGCCGCGCGGGGGAAAACCTATCCCCATTTGGACAAAAAGTTTTGGTTATGCAGAGACGGCTCTATCTCCATTGCAACAAAAAATATCGAACAGAGGCAGAAATCTATCTCCATTTGACTGGATATTTTCTAACTCTATTTATTACACACAAACAACTTCATATCGCAGAGATTTTTACAGCTTGATCGTACTATACTGTTAGCCAAAGCCCTTTCCCTTTCCACTCGTCATTTTTCCCGCCGCGCAGGGAAGAACCTATCCCCATTTGGACAAAAAGTTTGGGCTACATAGGGACGGTTTTATCTCCATCGCATCCAAAAATATCCGACAGGAACTTATCTCTATGCGGCTTGATTTTTTTCATTAAAAAAAGAAGCTATTGCCAATCAATGTGCAATAGCTTCTTTTTGCAATTTAGCCCGCTAGGGCGGCGCCCAGCGCTTTGCAGGCTTCGGTTGCCTCGTCATTGGGCGCGTCGTTGCAGATGACGCAGTCATGTACCAGATTGGCACCCGCGCCCATGCAGGTTTCTTCCCAGTTGCGCATCCACTCGCCGTCGCCCCAGCCATAGGATCCGAACAAGGCAATTTTTTTGCCTTCCAGCTTGCTTTCGCACGCGGAGAACATGGGTTCAAATTCGGTTTCTTCCAGCTGCTCGGCGCCCATGGACGGGCAGCCAAACCCAATCGCGTCATAGGCATCCATCATGGACGCGTCGAATTCGGCACTGGTCATAACCGATACCTGCGCGCCTTTCTCCTGTGCGCCAGCTGCTACGGCCTGCGCCATTTGTTCTGTGTTACCGGTGCCACTCCAGTACACTACCGCTACTTTACTCATGGTCAAGTCCTCCTTTTGTTAATCCGCATTTTGAGCTAAGCCTCAAAACCTTGTTTTACTGAAGCGCGCTTTTCGTTGTCGTTGTGGAAGAGGCCGCCTGCCGCGCTTCTCGCCTGCCGCCTCAGGATGAATATAGATCTATAGAAAAGCCGCCGGATGGCATGCTTAATGCCTTTGGAGCAGCTGATCTAACGAATGATGCTGGCGGTACGCCTGACAATACGCCCGGGTGCAGCGCTTATAAGCCGCGCATTTGCACCGGGCTGCCGTTTCGTCGCCGTATACCTTCCAGGCGCCAACCCATTTGGCGCTTTGCGCCTGGTTTTGAATAAATCCGAGAACGTCTTCTGCAGGATAGCCGAGAAACAGACCAATTTCATGCGGAAACCCTTCTTGCTGCTGCATCTCGTGAATCAAGCGCACAATGCAGCGCTCGGCACTGGTGGTGGGGTAGTCTTTTTGCCCTAAAATATGTTTCGCAATATGGTGCTCTAGGTCAATCGATAGCTGCTTAGGCCGGTACATGTAGATTAGAACGCGCCGCTTCATGAATCTGAGCGGCAATATGCGTAAACCATACGGCGCCAATCGGCTGTTTAGTGTTCTTAAATGATCCAGTATGGCCTTTTTTCCTTCCGGGCTACACTGCCAGGGACAAGTAAACATATTGCCGGTTTTTAACCCCGCCAGAGTAGGTGAACATTGCTTTACAATCAATTCTTCTGACAACTCCATCACCTCCTGCTTCGCTTTTAGTTAGTTATAACTAACCTTTGTGTGTATCATAGCACACCTTTTCTTCCTTGTCAAGAAAAAAACAGCGCAGCTATTGGCTGCGCCTTACGTACCGCTCTAAGCCGTTGACTCTCCGGCCCTGATTTGTTACACTCTAGGCAAGGAGGATGCACCCATGAGCTATATAGAAAATTTACGTAAGGTCAAACAAAATTACTAATTATAATTTTCCGCTTGTTTCATAAACATTTCGTAGTACCGCCCTTTTTGACTCATTAGCTCGTCATGTGAACCGCTTTCGCAAATGCGCCCTTTGTCCATAACAATAATACGATCCGCATTGCGTATGGTAGAAAGGCGGTGCGCTACCATAATGATCGTTGCCTTGCTGCGGCTGTCGAAAAGAAGCTGATTCATTTCATACTCGGCAATGGGATCTAGCGCCGACGAAGGCTCGTCTAAAATGAGCAGCCCAAAATTGCCGCCCAGCACCCGGGCCCAGCCGATTTTTTGCTCTTCGCCCACCGAGCAGACCATACCGTTTTCGTCAAATTCTTTGGTCATAAGACTCTCCGGCGTTCCCTCATTTTTTTGCAGCATGCCGCGAAGCTGCGCTTTGTCAATCAGCTCCGGCATATCTTCAGACGATACCGGACGATAGAGTTCTACGTTTTCTTTAAACGACATCGCATACACATGGGTATCTTGAAACACCACGCCAATTTGGCGCCTTAGCGCCGGTAAGGAATAGTCTTTTATGGATTTGCCATTGATTGCAATGTCGCCGGACTGTGGATCGTACAGACGCAGCAGCAGTTTAACCAGCGTGCTTTTGCCGGTTCCGTTTTCTCCGACAATGGCGATTTTTTCCCCGGCCCGAATGTGCAGATTGAGAGAATCGATTTTGAAGTCGGAATGCGCGTACTGAAAGCACAAATGCGTAAATTTAATATCAAAACTGCCGCTTGGCGGCATGGCTTGGGAAGATGCGCCTTCGGTTTCTATTTGTGACTCCATGTGGTAAAACGCCTGAATATCGCGGGCGTATAAACTGAGCTTACCGCCTTGCTGGAAGAGCTCAAAAAATTCGTACATCGCGTCTTCCATTTTTTCAATAGAGAGCATAATAGTAATATAGCTGGCGGCCTCGCCCACGTCGCCACTGGCCAAATTGAGCGCCACCGCTAAAATAATGACTGTCATAAATACTCGATAAATCATATCGCTAAATACGGCCCAGCGCGTGAGTCCTTTGGCGTATCCATGAATCACTTCTAGTCGATGCGAAGCCTCATGATTAAAATGACGAAATACAAAATCACGCAGCTTGGTTGTCTTTAAATCTGCGTTGTAATCTTTCATATAGAAAATCCGGTGATAGTAATCCAGCTTGCGGCTGCTATGCATCAGTTCTTGCTCTCTGGCTACGTCTTGCTGGTTATATTTCATATATCCGTACGTTCGAAGCACCATACTCAGCACGGTAAGCAGCACCATCCACGGGCTAAACATAGAAACAATGCCAGCCAGCGACACAATTAAAATCAGTGCCGAAACAGCGCGGTTTAGCAGCGCAAACGCTTCTTTCGCTTTTTCCGCCTGGTGGTGAATGGCCCACATATACGTATGGTAATATTTCGGATCGTCTACATAACGGTAGTCTGTTTGTAATGCCTTCTCGTAGACCTGCCGTTTAATGCTTAGCTCTACCTTGGCCTCCATTTTATCTTTTCCATACGCATTATAAAAATCTTCAAATATAGGAATGCCCAGCAGCAAAAGCTGAAAAACGACCACAACCCCCACCAGGGTTTGTATTCCATAGCCGCCCGTAATTAAGTTGACGACGGTTTCCGGAAATATGACCATGAGTATTCTGTGAAGCGGTAATATCACGGCCCAAAAAACCAGCGAAAGGATAACATACCCTCTGGCATATCTCCAGAACGGCTCATACAGCCATAGCAGTCTTCCCAGTGCGCTTTGTTTTTTCATACGTCATCGCCTCCTTTTCCACGAGCCGCATAGCCCAGCCCTATGCTATTAGAGAGATTATACCATTTTTCTTTACGTAGTCACAAGGGAATGAATAAAACAGAAACTTTTTTATACTTCTCTCTTGCATATTAAAAATAAAAATGGTACTTCATGACGAAGACTGCGCTAACGTTTTGAATCAGCTTTCTGCCGTTATCTCGGCGCTGAAAGAAGCGATCGACCGAATGTTATAGGAGCAGCCGCTATGTCTCACTCAAAAAAAGCTATTTTTTCAGTGCTTTCTTTAGCGTTTCCAATTATTATAGAGAACATTTTGCAAACGCTTTTAGGCACTACCGATACCTATTTTGCCGGGCAGCTAACGGATACCGCGATTGCCGGTATTAGCGTTACAAACATTGTTATGAATATTTTCATTTCTTTTTTTACGGCTATTAGCATTGGAACCACGGCTATTGTTTCTAGAAACTATGGAAAAAAAGATTTTTCCAAAGCCAATCATTCCATTGCTCAGGCCCTGCTTCTCGCTGTTTTTTTAGGCGGAGCCGTGGGACTTCTCTGTCTTCTTTTTTATAAGCCCATTCTGCGGCTATCCGGCGCAGATGCCACTGTTATGCGCTACGCAGCCCCCTACTTTCTTATTGTTGCCGTTCCTTCTGTCTTTCTCTGCTTACAGCAAGTTCTCGCAAGCTGCCTTAGAGCTATGCAAGATACCCGATCGCCTTTGTATGCAACGGGCACGGCTAACCTTCTTAATATTATTCTAAATGCCTGTTTCATTCATTGGGGCTGGGGCGTGGTGGGCCTGGCGCTGGCAACCACCCTTTCGCGCATAATCAGCATGCTGCTCTTATTTTATCGTTTATATCTCCACGATCCACGAATTACACTGCGTTTAGCCGATTTTAAAATCCATAAAAAAACGATGCAAGCACTGCTGACCGTTGGCATTCCGGCCGGTGTTGAAAAACTGATTATGCGCATTGGTCAGCTGATTTATAATGGCATGATTATTTCCATTGGCGTAAACGCTTATGTAGCTCATAACATTGCCGGAACCATTGAGAGTTACTCCTATATTCCCGCCATGGGGTTTGGTTTGGCTATTTCCACCTTGGTTGGCACCGCTCTGGGTGAGCAAAACCCGCGGCAAGCCGTACAAAACACCTGGCTGGGGTATCTTTTATCTACCCTCTGTATGGTTGTTATCGGCGCTTTATTTTATATTTTTGCCAGCCCTCTTGCCTCTCTTTTTACTTCAACCACAGAAACACAAGACATGGTCGTGAGTGTGCTTCGTATTATTGCTCTGTTTCAACCTTTTTCCGCCCTTGTTCAGGTTATGACCAGCGCCTTACAAGGCGCTGACGACACCAAATTTCCCATGTACGCTACGCTCATTGGCATTTGGGGGATCCGCCTGGGCATAGGCTATGGTTTAGCTGTTTCTATGAATCTGGGCTTGCAAGGCGTTTGGTATGCCTATGCTCTAGATCTGGTGGTTAGAGGCATTATCTTGCTGATCCGTTTTCAAAGAGGAAAATGGCAATCGATTGCCGTATGATTTTTTTTGCCCGATATATAGCAAATGGCTGCTAGCGCCTAAAAGTTCCCGCACTTCACACGTTTGCCAATGATACGCCGTATACGCCTCAAACTCTTCGTCTGATAATGCAAAATCACGCCGCCCTTCGGCCAGCTCCATACAGCCATCCGTTGCAACCGTGGTAAGCCATTTCACTGGCTTATGCTCAAAAAGCTGTTCAAACTCCGTCACTGTAAAACCAGTAAACAGCTGCTCCGGAAAATGTTTCACCTGATACTCTGAGGTAAAGTTCTCTTCTAGGCCGGCATAAAAATTTCCCCGCAAGTAATTATTAGACATAATGGCATAGACCGATAAAAAAGAAACCATGAGCACACCGCCGGACTTCGTAACGCGAATCGCCTCGTCCAGCGCCCGGTGCTGATCACTGCTTGTATATAAATGATACATGGGGCCAAGTAACAGTGTAAGGTCAAAGGTTTCGTCTGGAAAGCGGCTTAAATCCAGCGCATCCCCTTGATATGCCGCTATGTTTGCCGCCGCAGCATAACGGCGCAACACTTCCAAATTGCTTTCCACCAGTTCAATCGCCGCAACATTATGTCCCTCTTGCGCTAGCGCGCGGCTGTAACGCCCGGTGCCAGCCCCAATTTCCAGAATATTCATCTTGTGCCCGCTCCAACGGTGAATATACCGCATGGTTGTTAAAAATTCAAGCTGACCTTGCCGGCTTCGGCTGAGTCTTTCTTCCTCTCCACCCTGATCATAAAACTGATTGATAATAGTAAGACGTGTATCCACCAGCGTCCCTCCTCGTCTCATAATATTATTTTGTAATCCAAATTCCCATACCCCCGTTCGAGTATGCAATGTTTAGCTGAGTTGTATCGTTTGCCAGCATAACGCCGCCACTAGCGTTGTTACTGTCAGAAAATGTCCGGTGAAACCCTTGCTCTTCCAGTTCCTGTACATATGCCTCGGCTTCAGCCCGCGTTAAATCCGTTATAAATATCATATAACGACCTGCTTCTGAATAGTCATAAACGTAATCCATTTGGCCGCTCTGCGGCTGCGGCAGTTCCTCTGTAAATTCGTTGCTGGGCCACTCCGATATAGCTTGGGGCGCACGCCCGTCCAGCACAAAGCCCTCGGCCTGACTATGGCACCCGGCGAGCAGCAACACCAATAACACAATAAGCCCTTTCATTTCAGCTTTCTCCACAGCAGCAACGCTACAATGGCCAAAAGAATTCCCACTGCCAAAAACAGCCAAACCGGATCTACCGTTCCGCCGCCGACAAAAATCTGCGTTGCCGCATCTGCTTGTCCAATCACGCCGTCTGCCGACCGCTGCTGCTGCGCGTACATAAATATGCCCACGCACAAAACCGCCGCCAAAGCGATAAGCAGCGTAAAGGCTTTTCTCCTGACGCGCCTCTTTAAAACCTCGCTCGCAAATTGCTCGTTAACGGCGCCGGCATATTCATGGGGTGTGCCCAGCCGGGCGATTACGCTTTCCACGCTTTCACCATGCTGCGCGGCCGACTCAAATGCTTCGTCCAAGTCGCGCAATACCTCCTTTGTATGAGCGCGCGTTAAATAAAGTTCTTTTTGAACTTGCTTAATATAGTCTTCCTTCATGTGAATCCTCCATTCCATAGCGCCGCGGCGCCAATTCAGTCCGGCTGACAGCTTTGAATCAGCCGATCAATGCACTTCTTATACTGCTCCCAAAACGAGAGCAGGTCTGCCAGCGTTTCACGGCCCTTAGCCGTTAGCGAATAATACTTTTTTATCCCTCCATTGGCCGGCGCAGGCGCTTTCCGCGTTTGAACCAGCCCCGCTTCCTGGAGACGATACAGAACAGGATAAATGGTTCCCTCTCGCGCATATCCCCACACCTCGCCTCCCCATCGATTCAGCTCCGTAATTATCTCGTATCCATACGTCTCTTTTTTAGCAATGAGACAGAGCAGAATCATATCCAGCGATCCTTTTTTAAATTGCTGCACATAATTGTGTTGCACCGAGGCTCTCCTTTCTACATCTACTTAGTATTACTAAATAGTATAGCGAGGTTCTCACGTCCTGTCAAGTTTTTTCTCAAAAAGCTCTTGACCTTCACTGCGCTTCAGGTTCTATACTCAATTTAACAAGGCCGGCAGTGTTTTGCGCGCGCGGCGCGCAGAGGCTGACGCCCTGCTAGAATGGAGGAAAAAACTATGAAATCGAAGGTTTATTTTTCACGGACCATTACGCCGGAAACGTTGGTAGCGCTCTATGATTTGCTGGGTAAAGAGCTGCCCGGCAAGGTGGCGGTAAAACTGCATTCGGGCGAAGTTGGCAACCAGAATTTTTTACGGCCGCAGTTTTTCCGGCCCATTATTGAACACGTAAGCGGAACCGTGGTAGAATGCAATACCGCCTATGACGGCGAGCGCAATACCACCGAAAAGCACTGGAAAACCATTAAGCTGCACGGCTGGCAAGATTATTTTACCGTGGATTTAATGGACGGCGAGGGACCGGACTTAGAGCTTCCCATTCCCGGCGGCAAGCGCATTCAGAAAAACTTTGTAGGCAAGCATTTGGCTAACTATGATTCTATGCTCGTGCTGTCGCATTTTAAGGGACACCCCATGGGCGGATACGGCGGCGCGCTGAAACAGTTGTCGATTGGCGTAGCGTCGGCTCATGGCAAAGCCTACATTCATGGCGCCGGCGATCCGGCCGCGCTGTGGACGGCGGATCACGATTCTTTTTTGGAATCTATGGCCGACGCCGCTTCCTCTGTTGTCGAATATTTCCACGGCAACGCGGTATACATTAACGTTATGAAAAACATGTCGGTGGATTGCGACTGCTGCGCTGTGGCGGAAGACCCGTGCATGCAGGATATTGGCGTGCTGATTTCATTAGATCCGGTGGCTATCGATCAGGCCTGCATCGATCTGGTGTATGCCGCCGACGATCCGGGCAAAGAGCATTTAATCGAACGGATCGAGAGCCGCAACGGCGTGCATACCATTGAAGCCGCAGCCGCGCTGGGCTTTGGTTCTCGCGAGTATCAGCTAATCGACGCGGCTTCGTGCTAACCCGAAAAAGCGAACTTTTGTTCCTTTTCTGTTCGGTTTGTATTGCACTTCCGCCGCCCGCTTGATATAATAGACGCAGCTTCACATTTTTTGTATCAACAAGTTCTTGAGCTGCGTCCCGAGTTCGCCGGGACGGCGAACTCCGCTATCGTTCTTTATTTTAGACGCAGCTTCTTATTTTTGTGTTAACAAGTTCTTGAGCTGCGTCTATTTTTTATGGAGGATTCTATGGACGATTTATTACAAACCCTGAACGGCGAGCAGCGCGAGGCTGTAACCACTACCGAAGGGTATGTACGCGTCATTGCCGGCGCCGGCTCGGGCAAAACCCGCGCCCTGTCCCACCGCTTTGCTTATTTAGTAAATGAGCTGGGTATTTTGCCCGGTAACATTCTCTGCGTCACCTTTACCAACAAATCCGCCGGCGAAATGCGTCAGCGAATTCATAATCTCACGGGCGACAACAGCACCGGATATATCAATACCTTTCATGGGTTTTGTGTTTCTATTTTACAGGAAGACTCCCATGCCGTGCAGTACCCTAAAAGCTTTTTAGTGCTTGACAATTCCGATATTGACGATATGCTGCGCATTATTTACGACGAACGCGGCCTAACCCTGCGCGACATGACTTTTGCCCATGCCCGTGATCAGATCGAAATATATAAACTCAGCGAAAAACCCGATTACTACTTAGACATGATTAAGCTTTCCGCCGAGGATTTGCGCGAAAAATACCAAAACGCTACTAAGCCCATGGACATTATTTTTTATGGCTATTTATATTTAGAAAAGAAATGCTTTGGCCTAGATTATAACGACCTTATTGTCTATAGCCTTTATATTTTTCGCGAAAATCCCGACATCCGTCTCAAATGGCAAAAACGCCTGGAATATATTATGATTGACGAATTTCAGGACATTGACGGGCTGCAATACCAGCTTATGGAAGTGCTCTGCGCCTACCACCAAAATCTGTTTGTTGTGGGCGATCCCGATCAGACCATTTATACCTGGCGCGGCGCCAACGTTAAATATCTCTTGGAGTTTGACCAGACGCATCCTGGCACGAAAACCATTCTCATGATGCAGAATTACCGCTCCACACCACAAATTCTGGCCGCCGCCAACTCGCTCATTGCCGAAAACAAAAACCGCATAGAAAAGGCGCTCATTCCTACGCTGGATCCCGGGCCGGCCGTTACCGTTTCTTGCGCTAAAGACGCCGAGCATGAGGCGCTATGGATAGTGCAGGAAATTCGGTCGCTTTTGGCGCAGGGCGCCGCTTTAAAAGACATAACCATTTTGTACCGGGCGCATCATGTGAGCCGCGCGGTGGAAGAGGTGCTGCTGCGTGAGGAGGTGCCGTATACCATTTACAGCGGCGTGCAGTTTTTTGGCCGCATGGAGATTAAAGACGCGCTGTCGTATTTGCGGCTGATTGCCTACCGCGACGATTTGTCGTTTACGCGCGTGGCGAACAAGCCGCGGCGCAATTTGGGCCGCCGCCGCATGCAGTTTTTGCAAACGTATGCCGACGAGCATAACTGCAGCCTGTATGAGGCGCTCACGGCCTCGCTGCATCACGAAATTATGAGGGGGACCAAGGCCGCGGCGCTGGTGCGCCTGGTAGAGGATTTTTCGGCGCGTTACAGCGAGCTGCCGCTGTCTGAGCTGCTCTCGCAGGTGCTCGACCAGAGCGGCTACGAGGCCATGCTGCGTACCGAGGGTAGCCAGGAACGCCTAGACAACCTAGCCGAGCTGCGCCAGGCCATGTACGATTTTGAGCTGGAAAGCGGCGAAGAAACCACGCTGGAGCAGTATCTTTCGCACGTAGCGCTTTTTTCCAGCCAAGACGCGCCCGGCGGCCAGGACCGCGTAAAGCTTATGACCGTGCATGCCGCCAAGGGTCTGGAATTTCCGCATGTTTTTTTATGTGGGCTTAGCGAGGGCATTTTCCCTTCTCGCAAAATCCGCACCCGCGACGCTATGGAGGAAGAGCGCCGTCTTGCCTTTGTCGCGCTGACCCGCGCCGAGAAAACGCTGCACCTGTCCGCGGCCGAGGGCCGCAGTCTGGACGGATCGCCTCGCTATATATCGCGGTTTATTTTAGACATAAGTCCGGAGCTGCTCTGTTTTAGCCCCCCGCCCCGCGACGGCCTGATCGCTGCCGCGCGCGACCATATCCGGCTGGTCAACCTGCGCCTGTCTGGCGGCGCGCAGACCGCTTCGTTTAATAGCGGCGACCGCGTGGTGCACAAGGTATTTGGCGCCGGCACGGTGTTGGAACCGGATTTAGCCAGTGCCGCCTACCTGATTCAATTTGACAGCATGGACACGCCGCGCAGCATTTCTTTTCGTGTAGCGCTGAAGCCGGAGGCCGAGGCATGATACTCATGGTTACTGTAGACGATGGCTATGGCATGGCTTTTAACCAGCGGCGGCAAAGCCGCGACCGCGCAGTTACGCAGCGCATAGCCGCGCTTTCGGCGCGCTCGGCGCTCTGGGTTAGCCCCTATTCCGCGGCGCTGTTTGCGGACATGCCAGAGGCGGCTCCGCAGCTTCACGTCGATGCCGCGTTTTTAAGCAAGGCCGCTCCCGGCGAATTTGCCTTTGCGGAAAACGTATCGGTCCGTCCCTATGCGCCGCGCATAGAGCGGGTGATTCTATTTCGCTGGAACCGGAGGTATCCAGGCGATCTGTTTTTAGACTTGGATCTGCCCGGCCCGGCCTGGAAACTGACTAGCGCACAGGATTTTACCGGTTTTTCTCATGAAAAAATTTCTATGGAGGTCTATGACCATGAACAAATTCATTAAGGGGCTGATTGGCCTTTGCGCCGCGCTGCTGATTGGCGGCGGCGCTATGAGCATGCCGGGCGGCGAGGCAGAGCCAGAAAGTAGTGCCGCGTCTTATGTAGAGCAAAGCGAGACATCGTCGTGGTCGATCGCCGAATCTTCTTGGCCTGCTTCCTCCTTTGACCTAGCCGGTATTCCCGCATTTTCTGGCAATTCTTTTGTTGCCATAAACAACAATATACCTTCATTTACTGACGAAGAACTCAGCATAGTATCGTTTGAAGTCTATAGTCAGCTGGATGCGCTGGGGCGCTGCGGCCCGGCTTATGCCTGTCTAGGGCAGGATTTAATGCCCACTGAGGAGCGCGATTCTATCAGCGAGGTCACTCCTTCCGGCTGGCACAGCGTGGAGTATGACGGCGCCTATTTGTACAATCGCTGTCATTTAATTGGCTATCAGTTAAGCGCGGAAAATGCTAACGAACAAAACCTGATTACCGGAACGCGCTATTTGAATGTAGAGGGTATGCTGCCCTTTGAAAACATGGTCGCCGACTACATTAAAGAAACCGGCAACCATGTTATGTACCGGGTTGCGCCTATTTTCGAGGGAAACAGCCTGGTCGCCAGCGGCGTGCACATGGAAGCTTTGTCCGTAGAAGACCAGGGTGAGGGCATTGCTTTTAACGTTTACTGCTATAATGTGCAACCCGGCGTTGTCATTGACTATGCCACGGGCGAAAGCACGCTTTCGCCGGAAAACTCAGCCTCTGCTTCTTCTGAAGACACGACAGCGGCGGCTTCCGCGGATCCGCAGGCTCAGGCCGCACCCGCTTCGCAGGCTGAGCCAGTGGGCCAAACGTACATACTCAATACCAATACACATAAATTCCACTATCCTTCTTGTTCCAGCGTAGACCAGATGAACGAAAGCAACAAACAGGAATATACGGGCAGCCGCGATAGCGTGATTGCCCAGGGATATGAGCCGTGCAAACGGTGTAATCCCTGATTATAAAGTCTTTTTTTGACCCAGGAATGTACGAAGTGACGGAGGCGTGTAAACGGCTTGCTCCTTGGCCAACGCGGAAGGTCCGTCCCTATAGTATAGCTACCCCCATTGGGCAAAAAAGTTTTTTGCCGTTTAGGGATAAAGCGCTGTTTCATTATCTCCATTTTGACAAATTAGTTTGTTGCTAAAGAGGGGTAAAAAGAAGCCGTCGCATTCAAAGCGACGGCCCCTGTCTTATAGTACAAGTGAAAACTCTACTTCTACATTTCCACGCCCTAACACTTCTAACATTTTTTCTTTTGTTGCGCCGTCAATATGCGCCAGCTTTGTGAAGTTCCATTCATTTGTTCCGTAATAAATGGTAATCTGATTCCCCTGATAAAGTACCACGTCTCCGGCGCCCACACGGATTGGCCGATCGCTTCTGATTAGGTGAGTCCCTAGAGGCCCCACCTTCTCCATGCCCGCATAATCAGACATTTTTACCGTAAGCTTCTGTTTCTGCAGTAATGCAAGAAAGGCATCGGCAGACGGATTACTTTCCGGTGTGGCAAGTAAAACAGTGTCTCCAATTGTAATTTGAATTTGCATAGGCTTATTCTCCTCATTTTTTAATTCCTGCCCGCGCTAACGCTCAAATACTTTAGCAACCTGAGTTAGGTGATCGGCAATGGATATATGTTGTGGGCAATGACGCTCACAGCTTTTGCAACCCACGCAATCAGACGCCTTGCCATGTTGCTGCACGAATGCGTTATATACGGGCTGAATTTTCCAATCGTCATTAGGATAACGACAAACCTCGTTATACATAGCAAAATAATCAGGAATAGCAATGTGCTTAGGACAATATGATTCGCAATAGCGACAGCCGGTACAAGGAATTGCCGTCTGAGCTGTAATAATAGCAGACGCGCGCTGAACCGCCGCTTGTTCTTCCGCATTCAGAGGAGAAACGTCTTGCAAATTGTCTAGCAGCTGCTGCATGGTATTCATACCGCTGAGAACAACCTCAACCTGTGGCAAAGACTGCACAAAGCGCAGTGCCCAAGACGCCATGCTCTGATCCGGGTGTATTTCTCTGAAAATCGCCTCTGCCTCTGGGGGAAGCTTGGCCAAGGTACCACCTTTAACAGGCTCCATAACGACAACAGATTTCCCGTGTTTTTCAGCGACCCGGTAACAGTTTCCCGCTTCTATCGCGGCGCTGTCCCAGTCCAGATAATTGATTTGAAGCTGAACTATGTCTACTTCCGGGTGATCGGTAAGAATTGTATCCAGAAGCGCGGCGTTGTCATGGTAAGAGAAACCGATTTTCTTTGCTTTTCCAGCGGCTTTTAATTCTCGCAAAAAGGCAAACTCATTATACTTTTCACAAATCTGGTAATTGTCATGATTGAGCCAGTGAAGCAAATAGACGTCGAAAAACGTTACCCCACACCGCTCTAGCTGTTCCTCAAAATATTGCCGGCAATCTTCATACGCATTCACCTTCCACGAAGGCAGCTTATCAGCCAAACAAAAAGATTCTCTTGCATGGCGTTTTACCAAAGATTCCCGAATGGCAATCTCGCTTTGTCCATCCCCATAGGTATACGCCGTATCAAAATAAGTGCCTCCGTGAGACAAAAAGGTATCTACCATGGTATTCAAAAGAGAGTAATCAATTGCCTCGCCACTTTGCGGGAGCCGAAGAAAACCAAAACCAAGCTTATTCATTAGACAGCCCTCCTTGCTTCAAAGGCTCTTCTTATAAAGTATTGCCAAACCGATACAGCTCGTCCCATTTTTCCTGAGACTGGTTCGCGTCGCCATTGGCAGAGAAAATGCCGGCATTTTCCACTTTCCAGTATTCTACAATAGACTGATAATACTGGGCAATGGCAGGGCAATGGCAAGGCCATACACAAACGCGCTGCCAGAACTCATAATAAGCGCCGTCTTTTGAATATTTTTCGGAACGTCAATGGCGTATGTGCGGTGAATTACGCTCTGAAGCTGAGCAGATAAAGTAAAATAGTAAATAGGCGAAGCAAACACCAGCATATCCGCCTCCAGAATTTTCTGGTAGAGTTTCTGCATGTCGTCTTTTTGGACGCAAACAGCCTTTTCCTTTGTGCGGCAATATTCGCAGGCTAAGCACCCGTGAATGTTCATGTGCGCTACACTTTCAATATCTACGCTGTGTCCGGCATCTTCTGCCCCTTTTTTAAATGCCTTTACCATATGCATTGTATTGCCGTTTAATCGCGGACTTCCGTTTAATACAAGAATTTTCATATTTATCACTTCTCCTGCATTTTTTATTCTTTTACCATTATACTTCGTAAGGTTCCAGTTAGCAAATTGCTATATTTTATCGTCGGCCATTCTTGAAAAGAATATCTGGGATATTGTATACTATACTTATAAAACCTAATAACAAGAAAACGGGAGGACTCCGTTATGGAAATTCGCGTACTACGATACTTTGTGGAAACAGCTCGAGAAGGAAGCATGACAGCGGCTTCGTTTAAGCTGCATGTTACGCAGCCCACACTCTCCAAGCAGATTAAAGAGCTGGAAGAAGAACTGGGTCAAAAGCTCTTTATTCGGGGAAATTACAACATTCACCTAACGCCCGAGGGCGAAATTCTATACAAACGCGCCTTAGACATTTTAGAAATGGTAGATCTGACCACCTCAGAGTTTGCTGCCATGAACGAATTTAACGGTGGAAATGTTTATATTGGCTGCGCAGAGTCTGAAGGAATGACCCTGTTTGCCAAAGCGGCAAAACAGCTATACGAGGAACAAAAGAATATACACTTCCACTTATATAGCGGAAACGCGGAAAATGTTTGCGAACGACTGGACAAAGGGCTGCTGGATTTTGCCGTTGTAGTACAAAATGTAGATCTCTCTAAGTATTTATATTTGAATTTGCCATTTCAGGATACATGGGGGCTGATTATGCGGAAAGACAGCCCTTTGGTGTCCAAAGTAAAAATTCCTATGGAAGATTTAATCGGCCTGCCCCTCATTGTCTCCCGCCAAGGAACCACCAATGAAATGCCTGAATGGCTGCAAAAAAACTACGACAGATTAAACATTGTCGCTACCTATGACCTGATTTTTAACGCTTCTATTTTAGTACGAGAAGGCCTGGGGTATGCTCTTGGCTTTGACAAATTAGTAAACACCGGAGCCGAAAGCGCCTTATGCTTTCGGCCCATTGAGCCATTATTTACATCCCCTATGCGCTTAATTTGGCGAAAAGAGCAGCGCCTCTCTAAAGCAGCCGAACTGTTTTTAGACAAAGTACAACATATTGTTAAATAAACCAAGGAGGTGCCGCCCCATGCTTTTGCGTTATATCCGTAAAATACCCCCCCTTTTCTTACTGCTCCTCCTGCTAGCTTTCTGTCTTTCTGCTCCCAGCGCGCCCCAAACGCTGCTGGAGGCGCTCTCGCTAACGCCCGAAGCCGTCCAGAGCGTCTATCTTTCCTATGGCAAGTACCGCGTCCCCCTGCGAGAGGCGGATCAAAGCGAGCTGCTCGCCATTTTCGCTGCCGCGCAGCGCCGCCCGCAGCGGGAAGAGGCGCAGGGCTGGCGCCCCAGCGACTATACCGTGCACCTTGTGACAGACCGGCAAACATACGATCTGACGCTGTACTGGTTTACGGGCAGAAATGAGCAGTATGCGTATGCCGACCGCCGCTTTGACGCGGAGTGGCAGGGACATTACTATTCGTTTGAACAGCCGCAGGAGCGGTACTGGAACGAAGACGTGGTCGCGGCCAAATTTCAGCAGGAGGCCGCGGCGAGCGGGCTGGGCGAGCGCTGGGAACTAGACGGCTACGCCGGGCGCCTGACGCTGATCGATCAGGGGCCGCTGGCGGGGCTGGACGCGCTAACAAGCACTCCCGAAGCGATTATGGATCAGGCCGATGTGGTGCTTACCGCCGATTTTACGGGCGAGTATCGCTGTAACGACCGGGGCTGGCGCGTTCCGCTTTTCAAGGTAGCCGAAGTCTGGAAGGCGGCCGCGGCGCTGCCGGAGGCAATTCTGCTGCAGTCTTCTCTTCCGTATGGCGAAACCGTGCGCAAGGGCAAGACGTATATTCTGTATCCGCCTGCCGAGGCGCCTGCTTTTCGCGAGGGCGAGCGGGTGCTTTTATGCCTTTTAGACACCGCCGAAGGGTATTATCTGGTCAATCCGGTTTGCGGCTCGGCGCGCCTTTGGGGTAGTACCACGTTTCCGCGGTACAATACGCAGGTGCATCCGTTTTATGGCCAGAGCGTAGATGCGCTGCGGGCCTATGTTTCGTAAAGCGCTGCAAGAAATTTAAAATTTCCTGCATTTTTCTCTTGACAAATTTCACCACTTGTGCTAAGGTTAGAGCAAATCAACGAGGGAGAGCAAGTAACCGATTCTTACTTCTTCGCAGCGAGTCGCCGGTGGTGGAAGGGCGGCAAGAAGCGTTTTGGCGAATGGGCTCCTGAGAGCGAGTTGAAATCAGAGTAGGCGAGCCGGAGTAAACGCTCCGTTACCAAATGTTGCCGTATGTTAGTACGGACTAAGCGGACGAACCTCTCGTCAAGCAGGGTGGCACCGCAGGTTAGACCACACGAATGGATTTTACCTGTCCCGGCATTATTTCCGGGACAGGTTTTTTGTTGTCTCGGAATCGACTATATTTTTTTCGAAAGGAGACACACCATGTCTGATCACAAAATTCCCTACAAAATTTACTTAGAAGAAAATGAGATTCCGCGCTATTGGTATAATGTTCGCGCCGATATGAAAAACAAACCGGCGCCGCTATTAAACCCGGCCACGCTGAAACCTATGACCGCCGAGGAGCTGGGCGCCGTGTTCTGCGACGAGCTGGTGAGCCAGGAACTGGACGACGCCACCCGCCTTATTCCTATTCCCGAAGAAATTCGCCAGTTTTACGCCATGTACCGTCCCTCGCCGCTCATGCGGGCCTACCGCCTGGAAAAAGCGCTCGGCACCCCGGCTAAAATTTACTATAAATTTGAAGGAAACAACACCTCAGGATCCCATAAACTCAATTCTGCCATTGCGCAGGCATATTACGCCAAAAAACAGGGTCTCAAAGGCGTTACCACCGAAACCGGCGCTGGCCAGTGGGGCACCGCGCTGGCCATGGCCTGCTCTTACTTTGGCCTGGACTGCAAAGTGTTTATGGTTAAAGTTTCTTATGAGCAAAAGCCCTTCCGCCGCGAGGTTATGCGCACCTACGGCGCCGATGTAACCCCTTCGCCTTCGACCACAACAGAAGTTGGACGTAAAATTTTGGCCGATCACCCCGGCACCTCCGGCTCCCTCGGCTGTGCCATTTCCGAAGCCGTTGAAGTGGCAACGCACACGCCCGGCTACCGCTATGTACTCGGCAGCGTGCTCAATCAGGTGCTGCTGCACCAATCCGTAATTGGCCTGGAAACCAAAGCCGCCTGTGACAAATATGACATTCACCCCGATATCATTATTGGCTGCGCCGGCGGCGGCAGCAATCTGGGCGGTCTCATTGCGCCGTTTATGGGCGAGAAGCTCCGCGGCGAAGCCAACTACCGCTTTATTGCCGTTGAGCCCGCTTCCTGCCCCAGTTTCACCCGCGGCCGCTTCGCCTACGACTACTGCGACACCGGCATGGTTTGCCCTCTGGCCAAAATGTACACCCTGGGATCCGGCTTTATTCCCGCGCCTAACCACGCCGGCGGCCTGCGCTACCATGGCATGACCACCACGCTCTCGCAGCTCTACCATGACGGCCTCATGGAGGCTACCTCCGTAGTCCAGACCGATGTATTCAAAGCCGCCGAACAGTTTGCCCGCATCGAAGGCATTTTGCCCGCGCCCGAGTCCAGCCACGCCATTCGCGTTGCCATTGACGAAGCGCTTCGCTGCAAAGAACGCGGCGAAGACAAAACCATTGTTTTCGGCCTCACCGGCACCGGCTACTTCGACATGACCGCCTACGAAAAATTCCACGACGGTAAAATGACCGACTACATCCCCACCGACGAAGATCTGGCCATCGGCTTTGCCGGCATTCCCTCAATCAACCTGTAAGGAGATGCCTTTGTACACCTTCGATACCCCCGCCAGCCGCGATCAAAACGGCAACATGAAAGGCGGCATGGAGCGCGCGCTGCCCCCCGGCGCCGTACTTCTGGCGGGCGCAGAAATGGACTACCCCACCGCGCCCTGCATACGCCGCGCCCTCGCGGACTTTGTGCAAAACGGACTCTACGGCTTCACCTTGCCCGACGCCGCCTACCTTAATTCCATTGTTCATTGGACGCGCATAGCGCGCAATCAGACCATTACCCCCGAGTATATCGTGCCTACGCTGGGCACGGTTATGGGGCTCTCCGCGGCGCTGCGCGCCTTCACGCACCCCGGAGACGGCGTAGTGATTCAGCACCCGTCGTACTACCGCTTTGACCGCGCCGTACGGCGCAACGGTCGCCGGGTAATCTCGAATCCGCTGCGGGAGGAAAGCGGCGTGTATAGCCTGGACTTCGCCGATTTAGAGGCTAAACTGGCGCTGCCAGAGGCTAAAATGCTGCTCCTCTGCAATCCGCACAATCCGACGGGTAAAGTGTTTAGCGCGCAGGAGCTGGAGCATATCGCGCAGCTTTCTGCCCGCTACGACGTACTGGTTTTTAGCGACGAAATTTTTGCCGAAACCGCGCAGTCCGGCCACGAAGTACCGCTTTACGCACTGCTAGATCCGCAGCGCGGCATTACGTCTACCTCTCTGGGAAAAACCTTTAATCTGACCGGCGTCAATCACGCGAATTTGCTGATTCCGAACGAAAAGCTGCGCCAGATATATCTGGCGCAGCAGAAAGTAGACCATTTTGGCAGTATCGATCCGTTTTTTTATACGGCGCTTCGGGCCGCTTATACCGAAGAGGGCCTGGTCTGGGTTCGCGCCATGAATGCGCATACGCTTCGGCTATATGAAACGCTGAAACAGGCGCTGCTTCCGTACGGTTTAACGCTTTCGCCGCTGGAGGGCGGCTTTGTAACCTGGCTGGATTGCCGCCGCTTGGGGCTGAGCGACGCCGCGCTCCAGCACTTTTTTGAGCGTCAAGCGCTGGTCTACGCCGATCCCGGCACAGAGTACGGCCCGGGCGGCTCCGGCTTTATGCGGCTCAATGTAGCCACCACCGCAAGTCGCATGGACAAGGCGATCGCGGGAATAATTCGCGCTTTGCGCGGCTAGACTTCTTCCATATACCAGCGTATGCTGCCTGATAGGGGTAGAATATCCCTGGCGCGCGTGGTATAAACTGCCGAACAGGGGTAAATTACCCCTGGCGCGCGGTGTTTTTTGTGCTGTTAGGTATAGAAAATATCCCTAGAATCGCTTGCAGATTCCGATCAAGAGAAGAAATCCTCCCATATTCTGCCACCGCTGGATATGGGAGGTAATTTTTGCGTCTTTTTTGCCAGCTGCCAAACAAAAATGTATATCTATTTTTTGTTTGGAGCCATTAAAATAGGGGAGAATTATACCTAATGGCCCCAGACTCCGTGCTTGGCAGGGGAGATTTTAATCCTCGACCGCCCACTGGGCGATTTTTCTGGCTCTTTCTAAATATTCGGGCGTTTGCCGGCAGGTGTCGTGTGAACCGCAGCGTGTGAAGACTTCGGTTTGAAATGCAGTAATGGCCCGGTTGACGCTGGGCAGCGTTAAAATGTTCCAGACGTGATGCTTCATTTCTTCGACGTCGGAGCCGGTACAGGTTAAGAAAGCGCCTACTTTTTTCTTCAGGCCAATCTGGTATGTTTTGCATGCGAAGGTGCAGCACAGACGATTAACCAATGTAATCATTTGCGCGGCCATGCAGTTATAGTAGATCGGCGCGGCTGCGATAATGGCATCCGCCTCATGAATCTGACGCAAAATATCCATAAAATCGTCTTTTTGAATGCAGACACCGTTTTTTTCACAGGCATAGCAGCCGTGACAAAAGCCGATTTTTTTCTGCCGAACATGGACAATCTGCACCTTGGCGCCGGCTTTTTCAACCTCTGCCTTGGCTGCTTCAATCAGCGCGTCGCCATTACCGCCCGCTACAGGCGAAGACGTAATCAATAATACCTTTTTTCATAATAATCCTCCATTCTGAAGCGCTCTCGCGCAAATTTGTGTGGTTGAATGCGGAAGCTTTAATAAGGCCTCTGAGAAATTATACATTTCCCCTCCCGCGGTGATTAAACAAATTAATTTGCTAGAGGAAAGCCTAAACCTGAAGCTGTTTGTGCGAACGCACAGAGGGCTAATGCTGACCGAAGCCGGAAAATCGCTGTATCAGGATGCCAAGTACATTATCCAGTACTGCAAAGAATCGGTCGCGCGCGCGCAAAATGCTATGCAAGCCCATGAAGACGTGATTCGTATTGGCACCTCGCCTATGACGCCGGCTCAGGTGCTGGTGGATTTGTGGCCGAAAATTCAAAAAGACTGTCCCGGCATTAAATTTCAGCTGGTTCCGTATGACAACACACCGGAAAACGCCCGGGAAATTCTAGCGAATTTAGGGCAGAATATCGATGTTGTCGCGGGTATTTTTGACGAAACCATGCTTGCACTGCGCAAATGCGATGGCCTGGAACTTTCCCGCGAGCCTATTTGCTGCGCGGTCTCTATTCACCACCGTCTGGCTGCTAAAGAAAGGCTGAGCGTCGAAGATTTATACGGAGAAAATCTTATGCTAATTAAGCGGGACTGGAGCCTTTATATCGATCAGCTGCGCGACGACATTTGGAAAAACCACCCGCAGATTCACATTGTCGACTTTGACTTTTACGACACTAACGTGTTTAACCAGTGTGAAAATAACAACTGTGTGTTAATGGCCGTACAGCACATGAAGTATGTGCATCCTCTATTAAAAATTCTGCCTGTCGAGTGGGATTACACCATTCCCTACGGCCTGCTGCACTCTCCAAACCCGTCTCCGATTGTAAAACAGTTCTTAAACGCCGTATCTAAAGCAAACCGCTAATTTACTGCGCGCCCATACCGCCGTCAACCGCATAGACCGTGCCGCTTACGTAACTGGCCTGCTCCGACACCAAAAAAGCGGCGATATTCGCTACCTCTTCCGGCGCGCCAAAGCGCTTAAACGGAATGCCGCTGGCCACGCCTTCTTCATGTTTTTTCGCCGCCTCGGGCGATAAATCCGTTACGTTCCAAATGTTGGTGCGAATGGCTCCCGGGGCGATCGCGTTTACTCTAACGCCATCGGCGGCCAGCTCCAGCGCCCACACTAGACAGGTTAATAATACTACCTTTCGCCTGCCGAATGAGAGGCAGCGCATGAATTGTCATTTCCACCAACGCTCTGACATCTAGGCTAAACGCCCTGTCATAATCCGAATGGTCATTTCCGTAATCGGCTGCACCGGACACCACCCTGCGTTATTCACCAAAATCCTAGTGACGGCCACGCCGGCCTCTTCCGCCGCATCGGCGTTAGCCAAAAACTGATCGTAAAAAGGGTCGCGCGTTCCATAACAATAGAAGGTTGGCGGTAACTCGCCCGAACGCAGCAAATCGACATCGGTTGTTCCTACGCTAAGTCTTCCATAGAAAGAATAAATCATGCCGCAGGCGGCCGCGTTGGCTGAGATCTGATCGAGTTCGTCTGGTGTATACTCTGGCGCTAACGCGTCTGGTGTAATCTGTCCGTCGAAATGGAGCAGCATTTCTCCGCTCAAAATACCGCCGGCTGAAAATCCCATAACCGCAATGTTTTGCGGATCGATCCCATACGCCTCGGCATGCGCTCTCACAAACCGTACCGCTCTGGCCAGGTCTAGCGCGCCCTCTTGCTGTGTATACGGACGCAGGCGGTAATCGACCACAAAGCTCTGGTAGCCCCGTGCGCTGAGCGCTTCGGCTACATCAATGCCTTCCGGCTGATCGCTGCGAAACTGAAACGCACCGCCCGGACAAATGAGCACCGCTCCTTTAATCAGCGTCCCTTCCGGCACGGGAAAAGTGGTAATGTACGGTCTAAAGTCGGGATCGTCGGAATATCCTACCGTATTTTGTGTATACTCGGTAACGGCTGGCGCATTGTTTTCTTCCCACAGATATAGCACCTGCTGCTCATGCGGCGTTACTTCTGCCGTTGCCACTGTTTGATTCTGCGCCGCGTCCGGAAGCGCCTCGCCTTCCGTAAGCCCCAAATTCTGGGCCCACTCCATGATACTTGACTCGCTGTCTTCGGCCGTATACAGCAGCATATCGCTCCCCAGAAGCGCTCCCGGCTGCAGGTTTGAAATGGCTGCCTGTATTTCCGTTTGCGTATTACCAGAGCCGCGAACAAACGCATAAATGGTTTTCGCCCCCCCAATCGGCGTCAGCCAAGAATTGCCGTACTTCATCCGGCAGTTTATCATTTTGCGTTTCAAACCCTAAGAATACATATTCATAGGACGCCGCATCCGCTTCTTCTAGTGGCGCTCTATCGGCCCCCAGCGCCGCCTGGATTGCCTCCGCCGCCTGCGCGGCTTCCGCTGTATAAACGACCAGTACATTATGCTGTGACACTCTACTCTCCTCCTCTGTTGTTATATTGGGCGCGCTGCAAGCTGTAAGCCCCCATATCAAAAGAAAGAGGCCTACTCGTGTTAAAGCCCGTCTCATTCTACCTTTGCCTCCTTTTGTTTTTCATTATAGACTTAAAAATAACAGGGCAGAAGTCCACATCTGTTTGTAAGTATTTACTTATAGGTTAACAGTCTCACAGCTGAGCTACGATTTTCAGTAACCGGTTGGCGGGGATCTCTTTTTACAGACTTACATGTATTTCTGAAGACACAAAAAACTCCCTCAAGGGAGAGGCTTCGTAAGGAAACCGTCTTACTTTGGCTTTTGTCGAATGCCTTGACAGGAAAATAAAAGACCACTATAATTGGGGCAAAACACAAAATCGGGTTAACGGTGAACTTTATGGGAACAGGAATTATGATATGCGGCTTAAATGGCGCTGGAAAGAGCACATTGGGGAGAGCTCTTGCTGAGAAATTGCATTTTTATTTTATAGATAATGAAG
>CALWPV010000018.1 GCA_944383515.1 uncultured Clostridia bacterium | reverse complement strand
CCCTTCATAACAATGCAGCCGGGAGAGTGGGTAAGCTTTTCTTCAATTTCACGAATGCTGAGCGTGCAGTCAATCAGGGCCTGAGCCAGAGCGCGCACGGTGTCTAATGTCTCTTCCTCGAAGGCCCAGGGTTTTCTAACATAGTTTTTCTTTTTCAAATCAAATCCCTCCCTCTATATATAACTATCGTACAAAAAACAGGAAGTGTCCTCGATTTTACAAAAAGTTCATAAAAAAATTTGATTGATAGCCATAAAAAAGAGGCTGTCGGAAAACAGACAGCCCCTCGGTTTAACCGTTTACATCTAGGCAATGCCTAACAGCACAATACTCAATACGCCAATAGCCAACATGAGAATGCCGTAACGCGTACGCCCCTCCTTATAATAGAGAACAGAAATCAGGTACAGAGTAATGGTTCCAGCACTTCCGTTAAGAGGATAGGCAATGGTAGAGGGAACATATTGCAGCGCATACATAATTAAAATGTTGCCAGCCGATGCGAAAAGGCCGCAGAGCGTAGAATCCAGCGCAAAAGCCTTAGGCTGTGAAGTAACCTCTTCAAAGTGACCGCCGCGGAGTTTATGAATGAAAAGAAGAATCCAGCATAGGCTCGCGCCAATTAAGAAGGCCCAGAAATTGAAGACCATAATACTGGTATCTGGCGCCCATTGCACGGTCATGTTCTGAATCGTACTAAGGCTACCATTTAAAAGCATGGTCAGCAGGGCAATCGGCAGCCAGACCTTGGGAGGAATATATTCCATGAGCTTTCCTTCGCGGTCTTTGGCAGCCTTATCACGCCACGAAAGAAGAAACACGCATAGTACGCAGAGCAGTCCTAAAGCCTTGTAAAGTCCTAAGCTTTCATGAAAAATAGTAAGGCCGGCAATTACTGGAACAATGGAACTCAGATTAAAAATAAGAGCAACCAGTCCCATGGGGCCTTTGCTGTAGCTTACCAGCATAAGATATACGGTGGCAACGAAAATAATGCCAAATACGGCCGCCAGCCCCAAAACCAAAGAGCCGGGCGCCTGTATGCCGCCGCCTAAGGCGCTGATCAGGCAAGTGATCGATAGGCCAATCGCATTAAAAAATAAATTGGTTTCGGTTTTAGAAAACCGCCGGGTGTACTCTTTGTTACAAACGGTACGCAGAGTAAACGATAGATAGGCTAAGAACAGGAAATGCATGGTAAGCCCTCCTTTCCTCTAAGAAGCTCCTCTTAGAACTTTCCTTTGAAGAAATTAAGAATAATTTTAAATGTATTTTAAAATGAGAGAAAAGAAAAGTCAATAGAAAAAAGAAAAAATTAGCGGTATAAAGCATTACAAAAACAAGCTGATTTTTCACATAATCCCCTCTTGACAGTAAGAATAACACTGTGCTAGAATAGGCCCACAGAATCAGCAATGAAGAACCTAAGCGCTTTTGGCAGCGGCCCAGAGAAAAGGCGGTTGGTGCAAGCCTTTCCAAACCTTGGCGCGTCCCAGTTCCGAGCTATGTGCGAAAGCAGGTTGTCTATTCTTGGCCCTGCGCTAAGCAGCATCGGGTAATCCCCGTTATCGGATTCAGAGTGCAGCGCCCCAAGCGGCGTCTGAACTTAGGTGGTACCACGGACTGGTTAGTTCGCCCTGAGTCATTAAGACTCGGGGCTTTTATTTTTGAAAAAGGAGTATACAAGAAACATGAAAGTACGAAATCTGGTAGGAGAACGATTTAAAGAGCGTCCGTCAGACTGTGTGGTTGACAGCCATGCCCTGATGATTCGGGGCGGCTACATGAAGCCGGTGGCTAACGGCATTTTCTCGCTGTTTACCCCTGGCAAGCGCATTATGCAAAAAATAGAGCGGATTATCCGCGAGGAAATGGACGCGTTAGACGGCCAGGAAGTGATGTTCCCGGTAGTGCTTCCGGGCTCGCTATGGGAAGAAAGCGGCCGGTATCAATCGGTTGATAATACGCTGGTACGCTTTGCCGACCGCAATGGCACTCCCATGGTGCTGGGCATGACCCATGAAGAGGCCAGCGTACAGCTCGTACGCGAGTACGGAGCTACCTACACCCGCTATCCCTTTATGATTTACCAAATTCAAACCAAATTCCGCGACGAGGCCAGACCCCGCGCCGGCCTCATCCGCGTGCGTGAATTTACCATGAAAGACGCCTATTCGTTCCATACCTCGCAGGAGGATCTGGAGCGGTATTACGCCCGGTGCCTGCGCGCGTATGAGCGCATTTATGCCCGCGCCGGCGTGCCCGAAGTGATTTCCGTGGCAGCCGACTCCGGCATGATGGGCGGCAGCATTTCACATGAATTTATGCTGCTCACCCCCGTGGGCGAAGACTCCATTGTCATCTGCCCCGAGTGCGGCTACCGCGCCAACATGGAGGCGGCCGAGGTTATTGTAGAAAACGAAACAGTCACCCCTGCGCCCCTTACCAAAGTGCATACGCCGGGCATGAAAACCATTGAAGACGTGGCGGCCTTTATTGGCGTGCCGGTTACGCACACCGCCAAAGCCGTTATCTATCAGAAAAACAGCGACGACACCTTGGTCGTAGTCTTCATTCGCGGCGATCTCGAAACCAACGAAACCAAAATTAAAAACGCGCTCGGCGAAGCTGTGCACCCGGCTGCACTTGGCGAAGACAGCCCGCTCGTTGCCGGCTTTACCGGCCCGGTAGGCCTGCCTGAGGGCGTAACCGTTATTTTCGACCGCTCGCTGCAAGGCGCGCAAAATCTGGTATGCGGCGCCAACGAAGCCGATTATCACTACACCGGCCTTAATCCCGAACGCGATTTAAAAGACATGCACTATATAGACGTGGCCAAAGCAGTAGAAGCAGGTGTTTGCCCGCACTGCGGGAAAAAGACGCTAACGATTGCCCGTGGCATAGAAGTCGGAAACATATTCCAGCTGGGCACCAAGTATACCCAAACGATGGAGATGACCTATACGGACGAGAACGGCGAGAGCCAGTACCCGATTATGGGCTGCTACGGCATTGGCGTGGGCCGGTTGGCGGCGTCGGTGGCCGAGGTGCGCCACGATGCTTATGGACCGATTTGGCCAATTAGCATTGCGCCGTGGCAGGTGGAGATTTGCTGCCTGCGCTCGGATCAGGAGGCGGTAAAGGCGCTGGCCGACGGACTGTATGAAGAGCTGGAAAAGGCCGGCGTGCAGGTGCTGTATGACGATCGCGACGTGCGTCCGGGCGCGATGTTTTCTGACGCGGATCTTCTGGGCGCGCCGGTGCGCGTGATTGTGAGCCCGAAGAATCTGGATCAGGGCGTGGTAGAGATTGTGACGCGCGATAAGCAAATTACGGTGAAAGCGCCGGTGGCGGAGGCGGCGGCCGAGGTGCGCCGCGTGATGGATACGCTGCAGAAGGCGATTGATGAGAAGGTGCCAGAAAGACTATAAGGAGAGTTGTAACGAATGCGTCAGAAGGGGAAAATGAATATGCTTCAGAATCAGATTACGGAGGGAGTAATCTGGAAGCAGCTTTTGATTTTTTTCTTTCCCATTTTACTGGGAAGCTTTTTTCAGCAAATGTATAACACGGTAGATACCGTGGTGGTGGGTCGCTTTGTGGGAACCACGGCCCTGGCGGCGGTGGGAGCCTCGGGGCCGCTAATTGACCTTCTCATAGGCTTTTTTACCGGGCTCGCTTCGGGCGCAACCGTAGTTGTGTCGCAGCGCTATGGCGCGCGGGACGGAGAGGGCGTGAGCCGGGCGGTGCATACGGGTGTAGCGTTGGGAATGGTCTGTGGTCTTCTGATTATGGTGGTAGGCATGGCTGTTACGCCTTGGGTGCTGCGTATATTAGGAACACCTGAAGCCGTAATGGGCGAAGCGCAAACCTACACCCTAATTTATTTTACGGGTTCGTTGGCCATGGTAATTTATAATGTAGGGTCGGGTATTTTGCGAGCGCTAGGCGATTCACGCCGTCCTATGATTTACTTGATTATTTGTTGCCTGGTAAATATTGTGCTCGATCTGCTGTTTGTTGTCGGGTTTAATATGGGCGTAGCCGGGGCAGGCATTGCCACGGTTATCTCTCAGATTGTCAGCGGCCTGCTGGTGCTTTGGCATTTAATGCGCTTAGAAGGCGAGGCGCGCCTGTATCCGAGGCAGATTCGATTTCATAAAGAAACCTTAAGCAGCATTTTACGCATTGGCATTCCCGCTGGGTTCCAGTCGAGTATGTATAGTGTGTCCAACCTGATTATTCAGTCTAGTATTAATTCGTTTGGCGAAGTTACCGTAGCGGCGTTTACGGCACATAGCCGTATGTGTTCCGTTATCTGGATGGTAACGGGGGCGTTTGGCGTGGCGATTACCACCTTTGTGGGACAAAACTTTGGCGCCGAAAAATATGACCGCGTGCGTAAAAGCGTGCGGGTTTGTTTTGGCATGGGCGCCTTAGTGGTGCTTGCCGTAATGGCAGTGTTAATGCTATGCGGCCGTATTTTTCTAGGCATTTTCACAACGGATCCTGCCGTTATCGACGTAGGCATTCAGCTTATTTGGTATATTACCACATTTTACATTATTTATTTACCCATTGAGGTGTATTCCGGCGCCATGCGAGGAACCGGCGATTCGCTTATACCTGCCATTATCACCTGTGTGGGGGTATGTGGCTTGCGGATTGTGTGGATTATGTTTGTGGTTAGCCAGTGGCATTCTGTTATGGTGCTGGCGCTCTCCTACGGCATTAGCTGGGGAGTCACTTCATTAGTTTTTGCGCTGTACTATTTACAAGGTGGATGGCTACACAAACGCATTAAGGCATTAGGTATGACGCCAGAAAAGTAACCCGCATGAGCACAGCTTTACACGCCTGAGCGAGCGTAACGGCAATAAGAAAGATTAGGCAAAAGATGACGGGAAGAAGCTGTGGTTGCGTTTAAAACCCAAAGAATAAAAAGGGTGAGAAAAACCAGATGAAGCGTTTGAAAGAGCGCTACGTAGGCCAGAGCGAGAATGGCGGTGACCAGATCGAGAATCATGAGAATTTTGCGGCGGTCTACACTATAGCAAAAAATGACGGTTGTGCAAAATGGAGGGAGGCTGGTATGAAACAACCCGGATTTGTTTTTTTCTTTGAAAACAAATCCGGGTTGTTTTTTTCGCGCGTTTCCGCTTGGGGGGGCATAGTCTCAGGCGCCGGGCTCGGCCAGCAGGGGTTTGGTGCGGGTGTAAAAGCTGGCCAGATTGATATGCTTTTCGGCCAGCGACTCGCGGATAAAGTATAAGGCCATAATTATGCTGGAACCAACCGACTGGTAACAGCGAGAAACGCCTTGCTCGCTCTCGATTTCAATAACATTGACCAAATCTAGGGACACCAACGCTGCCAGTAAGCGCCCCCGGACTAAGATTTAAGCGCCGCGCGAACCCCTCTTGGCTTAGCGCGCTGGTATGGGAATATAAAAGAAATAGAATGTCCATGGCGTGAGGCGTTCCTAAAGCGCGGAAAATAGCTTCGTACCGCTCGGGAGATAAAGCCTAGCGAGTTAAAGAGCCACTGCACTTCCTTGGTTTCAATTAGACTTTTTTGCAGCATCCAAAAGATTTCGCAGAGTTTTTCAATTTATTCTTCGGGCGGCTGGGCAAGCAGTTCTTGCACGGCCTGCGCGGAAACGCCGACTTGGCGTGCCAGGTCTTCTTGGCGCAGGCCTTTTTGCCTGCGGTAAAATGCGATGCGCTCGCCGATATTCATAGGGTTAGCCTCCCTTCCGAAGCGCTGTCAGATTCGTAGGACCACCGCACGAGAGCATCGCCGCGGTAGACAATTTTCAGGGAAAAGAAGGGGCGCCCGGCCAGCAGCGGCTCTAAAAACAGCGGGTCGCCGGGCCAAAGCGAAAGCTGGCCCAGCTTATCTTCTGGTATCCAGCGCAGCTCGCCTTCGGGGCAGTCTGATTTAAGCGTGCCTTCAAACTGATCGCAGGTAAAAGCGAACATATACTCCGTATCCCAGTCGGTCAAAGCCGGATCGGGGTCTAAAAATTGGAAGGTGACCATGCAGCCCAGCTGGGGCTGAAGCAGGCGCAGCCCGGTTTCTTCCCAGACTTCACGCAGCACGCAGTCAAAGGGCGATTCGCCGGGCTCCATTTTTCCGCCGACGCCTATCCACTTGCCCTGGTTAATGTCAATTTTTTTCTTAATGCGGTGCAGCATCAGCACCTTGCCCTCGTGGCGTATATAGCAAACGGTCGTTAATTTCATAAGTATCCTCCAGTCCGAAGCGTATTTTTACAGAAGCAGCAGTAAAAAAATAATCGGAATTGTAATTAAAGAGAGAAGCGTGGAAAAGACCACGCCTACAGAGGCCGTACGCGAATCGCCCTTGTATTCTTTGCAGAGCATAACGCACATGGAGGCGCAGGGCATGGCGAAGGTAAGCGTGGTAACTCCAATAATCACCGGATCGGTAAAGAATAGCGAGGTTAAAAAGAGAGCGAGAAATGGCAACAAAAGAAGCTTAATCAACAAAAGAAGGTTAATCCGCTTGTCCTGCCACATGCTGGAGAGCGGGTACTCTGCCAAAACGCTGCCGAGCAGCAGCATGGAAAGCGGCGGCGTAATATTTCCCAGGAAGCTGAAGGTATCGTTAATAACAGTGGGAATGCGAAAGCCGGTAAAATAGATTAGGAGCGCCAAAGCGCTAGCAATAATACCGGGGCTGAGAAATTGGCGAAAGCTCAGCTTTTTACCGGAACCGCTGCTTTTAGACAGTAAGTAAACGCCATAGGAATAAATGAGGAAGTTAAATGGCAAATTTAAAATGGTACAATAGAAAACGGCAATGTCGCCATATAAGGTTTGCACCACCGGAATGGCCATGAATCCGGTATTAGAAAACACCAGTAAAAGCTGTACCGTGCTGCGCTTCTGATTGGGAACGCGCAGTAAGCGTACCAGAAGAAAAGCGAGAAGCACCAAAAGCGCGTAGAAGAGGGCGCCAAAGAGAATGAGGCGCATGACATCGCTTTGATCACTATTGCCGGTAGCGCTAATAGAAGAAAGAATCAGCGCCGGATTTGTGGCATTGACCATAAGCGAAGAAATACCGCCGTTGATATGGGTATCTAATATTTTGCGTTTATTAAGAAAATAGCCCAGCGCAAGAAGGGCAAATAATTTACATAAAACAGAGATAATGCTTGTAAAATCCATAAAAATCCTCCATTCCGAAGCGCTTTAGCGCGGAGGTCGCGGCGCAAATTTCAAATTTGCGCCTGCGAGGGAAGCTATTTGTGGCGCTTCGGCACAAATAGCCGTGTGAAAAATCAGCTATTCGAGCTGATTTTTCACACTAGGCCTCCCTAAACGTTTAACACCTTAATCTGTAGCGCTATTATAGCAGAGTTAGATTCCTTTGCCCAGTGGCAGCTTTCACAAATTTGAAAAAAATAGCCTGCATAAATATGCAGTATTTTATGCATATTTATACTTGCCTTTTGGTATACGCTGTGATATAATACCGATTCAGAACACGGTTCTAAAAAATTTCGCTCATATATAACGAGCAGTGGAGGAAAGAGTATGAAAAAATTATTATCCCTAAGCTTAGCTATGTTGCTGGCTATCTCCATGATTGGGTGTGGCAGCAGCGAGGAGAGCAGCAGCGCGACTAGCGATTCGCAAAGCGCGACCAGCGACGCGCCGGCTACGAAGGTAATCGATATCGATTTAACCGAAGAAGAGTATGCGTTTGGCGTGGATAAAGATCAACCGGAGCTGTTAGAGCAGGTCAATGATTTCATTGCCAAAATTAAGGAAGACGGCACGTTGGACGAAATTATGGACAAATATTTCGGCGGCGGTGAGCCCACGCCGGTAGTATCTGCTGAGCTGGATACGTCTAAAGATCAGCTGGTGGTAGCTACCAACGCGTCGTTCGAGCCCTTTGAGTATATGGACGGCGACAGCTATGTAGGAATTGATATGGAGATTGCCGCTCTGCTGGCAGAAGAACTTGACCAAGAGCTGGTTATTCAAAACATGGAATTTAACGCAGTCTGTCTGTCTGTAGGTCAGCATCAGTGCGATATCGCTATGGCGGGTTTAACGGTTAACACTGAACGTGAGGAATACGTAACGTTTTCTGACACTTATTATCAGGCTTCGCAGCGTTTGATTACTACCGGCGATGACACAACCTTTGACGATTGCACGGACGCGGCTTCAGTTGAGGCTATTTTAAATGAACTGAGCGCTTCCGATAAAATCGGTGTACAAAATGGTACCACGGGCCAGTTCTATGTAGAAGGCGACGAAGAATGGGGCTTCCCGGGACTGCCGGCTGAGTGCGTTCCCTATAGCAACGGTTCTTTGGCGGTACAGGATCTGATCCATGGCAATTTGACCTACGTTATTATTGACGCAGCGCCGGCTCAGTGTATTACCGACGCGCTCAATGCCATGAACTAATTTTGCGCTTTGCGCAGTTGCGCAATATGTAATATCGTATCCGAATCAGAGCGGGCAGACCTTATGACTGCCCGCTCTTTCAAACCATAAGGCAGGTGAAATCATGGGAGATTTTGGAGTTAAAGTCGACCGCTTTTTAGAAGTTTTTATTGATAAGAATGGCTATGTCAGGGTGCTGGACGGCCTGCAGAATACGTTATTGATTGCGATAACCGGTTTGCTGATTGGTATTGTGATCGGTACGCTGATTGCAACGGTGCGCGTGGTGCCGAAGTATAAGACGCTGCCGCGCGTGCTCAATGGCATTTGCAGCTTTTATGTGGGATTATTCCGCGGTACGCCGATGGTGGTGCAGCTGCTGGTATTTTATTATGTGCTGCTGCCGATTTTAGAGGTTAACATGACGGGCGTGCAGGTTTCTATGATGGTTTTTGGGCTGAACAGCGGCGCGTATATTTCGGAAATTATGCGAAGCGGCATTCAGTCTGTCGATCCGGGGCAGCTGGAGGCGGGCCGGGCCGTGGGACTCAGCTTCCATACCAGTATGATTAAAATTGTAATTCCGCAAGCGGTCAAAAATATTTTACCCACGCTGGGTAACGAATTTATTTCTCTTATTAAAGAGACCTCCGTTGTGAGCTTTGTGGGAGCGGCGGATTTGTATGTTGCGTTTAGCTACATAGGCAGCAATAGCTACGAATTTATGGTGCCCTATTTAGTTATGGCAGTCATTTACATTCTAATGGTAATGCTGATTTCGCTGCTCATTCGGTTAATGGAGAGGAGGCTGAAGAAGAGTGATCGACGTAATTGATCTGAAAAAAAGTTTTCATGGAGTCGAGGTGTTAAAAGGCATTAACGTGACCATCGATAAAGGCGACATTGTAGTTGTTATCGGCCCCTCCGGCTCAGGCAAAAGTACCTTCTTGCGCTGCCTAAACTGTATGGAAGACCCTACCAGCGGCAGCGTAATTTTCAACGGCGTCGATATTGCCGACATGCGCGTAGATATCAATATACACCGGCGCCATATGGGCATGGTTTTTCAGCATTTCAATCTATTTAATAACAAAACCGTACTAGAAAATATTATGTTGGCTCCGGTGTATACCCGTACGCAAGAGCTTAACCGGCAGCGCCGGAAAAATATGCGCCAAAAGCTTTATAACCTGTTTGTGCCAGAGGGTAAGAAAAAGGAGCTGGCACCGATTGAGACGACGAAGGCGCAGATCAAGGACGAGGCCCGCGAAGACGCGCTGCGTTTGCTGCGCCGCATTGGTATGGAGGATAAGGCAGACGCGTATCCGTCAACCTTGTCCGGCGGTCAAAAGCAGCGCGTGGCGATTGTTCGCTCGCTGGCTATGAACCCGGATGTAATTTTATTTGACGAGCCGACGAGCGCGCTGGATCCGGAAATGGTGGGCGAGGTGCTGGATCTAATGAAGGCTCTGGCCCGGGACGGTATGACAATGATTATTGTCACGCATGAAATGGGATTTGCGCGCGAGGTGGCCAATCGCATTTTGTTTATCGATGAAGGAGTTATTAAGGAAAGCGCGCCGCCGGAGGAGTTTTTCACGCATCCGAAAAATCCGCGGCTGAAAGAGTTTTTGTCTAAAGTTTTGTAGGAGGTTGCGCATGGAAAACCCGAATATTCAAGATGATTTAAAAGACGTTGTACAAAAAGCGGAGCAGCAGTATCAGAAAGGGCAAGTGCAGGGCGGGCAGACGCCTCCGGTGCCGCCCGCGGGACAGGGGGCCATGGGGACGCCACCGGGAGGTCCGTCGGCGCCGTCAGGAATGCCACCAGCACCACAGGTGCCACCAGCACCACGGGTGCTGGGGCAGAATGCGTGGACCAACAATCCGCAAACCGGGCCGTGGGTCAATGGCTACGGCATGCAGCCCCCCATGCCGCCAGAGGCAGGAAAAAGCTGTGGTATTATCTCGCTAATTTTATCAATCATTGCCATTGTATTTTGCTGGATGCCCCTGTTGGGACCGGGTCTCGGCATCGCCGGCTTAGTACTGTCCTTGGTATCCAAAAAGCAAGCGGGACGTTTTCACGGTTTGGCCATAGCTGGACTGATCTGCAGCATCTGTGCGTTAGTTTTTCATATTTTACTCTTTCTTTTAGTTGCCATTGTAGCTGTTTCCGAAAGTTTTTACTATTACTGGTAATGATTGCCAAACCAGTAACGATTCAAGCGGATCTAATCCGTCCCCTATAAAATGACAAAAGGGTGAAACCATAGACATATTCGTGGTTTCATCCTTTTTGATGTTAAGAAGGGAAGAAATTATACAGCGGTTCCGCTTGAATATAGCGCCGCAGCGGAATAGCGAAAATTTCTTCCGTTATTCCGTTTTTATATATAGCCGCCACGGAACAACGGAATGCTTTTCCGCCATGCGGTCCGTCCCTTTGTCATTAGCGCGGAACGATTAGGGTTCGATTCCGCGATCGGCTGCGTCCCTTTGACATTACCACGGAATATTGGGTAGTTTCTTTCCGTCGCAAGGTCCGTCCCGATGTTACGACCACGGAAAAATTGGCTTCGTTTTCCGCTGATACAATGACTTTTAAATACTGACCACGAAATAAGCAAACGGTTTAAGTTCCGAATGTCTTTATTTAAAATACATTTATCCTTGTTGATTTCAGCAGGGACGGAGCTATCGCTTGGTTTTTCGTGGTCTCTTACTCTATAAAGA
>CALWPV010000017.1 GCA_944383515.1 uncultured Clostridia bacterium | reverse complement strand
TATCAAAGGCTGCGCCACGGAGGATTATTCCGACGTACTCGGCGCAGCCGGGTACATAGAGGAAGAACCCCTGTTACCGGTGGTGTCGTATATGCCGCCGATGTGTGATTTAGATTACTATAGCATTTGCAATTATCGGGTGAAAATGCAACAATTTCAATTTGGGGGGCTGCGATGACAGGCATTACATATTTTTTTTCTATTCTGCTTCCATGATAGCCTGAAATAAGGGCAGGATCAAAAATGTGCAGAAGTTGATTTGTCTTTTCTTCGTAAGAAGATAACGGCTTTGTCATATGAAGAACATTTGAGTTTACAAAGCCGCCCATACCGGTAGAAAAGGAGAGACGATTTTTCGTTGTATAATATTCTAGAGTTCCACTTTCAATATAGAAAAGTTCAATTGGCCTATGCCAGTGCCAAGGGACAAATCTTCCGTCATATTCGTCAATTTCGGCTCGGGTAGAGATATAGGGAAAATCAGATGTAAACTCAGGTAATAATTCTTCTTTGTTTTGAAGAAGTTCAATTTTTTTATGTTTTTCATTTTCTATTGCTCCGTTTGCGATTGTTTCTTCAAAATTCTTTCTTCTAGTGTCAACCAGCCTCTTGCACTCTCATGTAATCGAACATACTCAACCTCCTATACACGGATGTTTATATTGTAGTTGGTCTAACGAGTAATATCAAGTGCTATCGCCCTTATGGATAGACAATTATGTAGGTTTGTCAAACAATTGCTACAGTGAGCGTAGATAATTCGGAAGTACTTCTTGCCAATTAATTGGCTGTTTTTTGTGCATAGTTTCCTGTATTTCGTTTTATTAGCATAAATAGAAGGCAAAATATACCTAATGCTCAGAAAAACAAGGAGTCACAGGTATCATTTCACAGCTTCCCAAACTTTCTCTCTTCTCGGCTGTCACACATGGATTGTAATCCTACAGTTACGGCATCTTGTCCTACCATAAGGGCCTTGTTTTTTTATGCAGAAACATTGAAGCGATAATCATTGTATGGTATGATTCTAATTAAAAAGGTGACAAGGAGGAAAGCATACATGGTTATACGTCGCTTTGAAGAAAACGATGCTCAGGCGGTATCCGTCATGATTGAAGAAACGCTTCGAATCAGTAACAGCAAAGACTATTCTTTGGAATATATCGAGAAAGATATACAGGCGCTGCAACCTCAAAATATTATAGAGAGAGCCAGCTGGACCCATTTTTATGTCGTGTGTGATCAAGATCAAATCATTGGGTGTGGAGCAATCGGACCCTATTGGAATAGGGAAGACGAGAGTAGTTTGTTTACCATTTTTGTTTCCCCGCGGTGTCAGGGAAAAGGCGTAGGAAGAAAAATAATAGAAACACTGGAAACCGATGCATACTTTTTACGAGCGAAAAGAATAGAGATTCCGGCTTCTATTACCGGTACGCCTTTTTATTTAAAAATGGGTTACTCATATAAAAATGGCATAACCAAGCCGGATGAAGAAGGGCTCATTCGTTTAGAAAAATTCCGATAGAACGAGGAGAAAATCATGAGAACCATTCATTACCTTACAGATCTTTGCGTGGTTGGCGGCGGTTTGGCCGGGTTATGCTGCGCGCTTGCGGCCAGCCGGCACGGTATTCGTACTGTGCTTATGCAGGACAGGCCGGTGCTGGGAGGCAATGCTTCGGAAGAAATCCGCATGTGGGTCTGCGGCGCGCATGGTAAAGATAACCGAGAAACAGGCATGATTGAAGAACTGGAACTGGAAAATTTTTACCAGAATCCAGGGCTTAAATTTCCGTTGTGGGACAGCGTGCTTTATGAAAAGGCCATGGCCGAAAAGAATTTGACGCTGCTGCTCAATACCAGCTGTCTGGAAGCTGACATGGAGGGAAGCCGCATAGCCTCGGTTAAGGGCTGGCAGGGAAACGCGGAAACCTTTCATGTGGTCAAAGCCCGGTATTTTGCCGATTGTTCCGGCGATTCCATTTTAGCGCCGCTAACAGGGGCCCATTATCGGTATGGGCGCGAGGCTAAGGCCGATTTTAACGAAACCATTCCGCCTGATACAGCCGATAAGAAAACCATGGGCATGAGCTGTCTGTTTCAGATTCGGGAAACCGATCACAAGGTGCCCTTTACGCCGCCCAGCTGGGCGTATCGATATGAAAGCGATGCCGATTTGCCGTATAAAGACCATGAGTTTGACAATAATTTCTGGTGGATCGAAGTAGGCGGCGAATGGGACTGCATTCACGATACCGATCGCTGCCGCGACGAGCTGCTGAAAATTTGCTATGGCGTGTGGGACCATATGAAAAACCATGGCGACCATGGGGTAGATAACTGGGAGCTGGAGTGGATCGGCTTTTTGCCCGGCAAACGAGAGAGCCGGCGCTATGTCGGCCAATATGTAGTTACGCAAAACGACGTAGAGGCCGGCGGGCATTTTGACGATATCGTGGCCTACGCCGGCTGGACCATGGACGATCACTTTCCGGCTGGCTTTTATTACCAAGACGGATATCCCACTACCTACCACCCGGCGCCTTCGCCCTGGGGGCTTCCGCTGCGCTGCATGATTTCCGAAAACATTGAAAACCTGGTATTTGCCGGGCGCAATATTAGCGTAACACATGCCGCGCTCAGCTCCACCCGGGTTATGGCAACCTGCGCCGTGCTGGGACAGGCCTTGGGTACGGCAGTCGCCTTGGCCGTACATAGCCATACGGCCGTGCAAAATGTGGATATCTCCTTACTGCAAGAGCAGCTTATGGAAGACGATTGCTATCTTCCTTGGCATACGCGCAGCGTTTCCGCGCTGGCGCGCCAAGCATGGTGTAGCCACGAGGTAATCAGAAATGGGCTGGAGCGCGGAGAAGAAAACTGCTGGACCGGGCGCGAAGGAGACGTGATCGAATATCGCTTTAAAGGTGATACCTTGGTTCATGAAGTGCGCCTGGTATTCGACAGCGATCTCAACCGCGATTACCATAATATGCCCTGCTGTTATCCGCTGCACGAAACGCGCTACCAGCTGCCTAAGACTTTGATCCGAAGCTATCGCATTGAGGGCGAAGCAGAAAACGGGCAGCAGTTTTGCCTGGAGGTAGGCGAAAACCACCAGCGGTTAGCGCGCCACGCGCTGGACTGGCAGGTGAAGCGCATTCGGCTGGTGCCGCTTACGACAAACGGCGCGGAGGCGTTTCGGCTGTTTAGTTTTGAAGTGCGATAAAGGAGAGCGTATGAAAGAGTATATTCAAATTCGGGGCGCCAGGGTGCATAATTTAAAGAATATTGACGTGGATATTCCGCTGGGCCAGGTTGTGGGGATTGCCGGCGTGTCGGGATCGGGTAAATCGTCCTTGGCACTGGGCGTGCTGTATGCCGAGGGGTCGAGACGGTATTTGGAGGCGCTTTCCACGTATACCCGCCGGCGCATGACGCAGGCCGAACGGGCGGACGTGGACGAGGTGCTGTATGTGCCCGCGGCCCTAGCGCTGCACCAAAGGCCGGCGGCCGGTGGGATTCGCAGCACGTTTGGCACGGGTACGGAGCTGCTTAACAGTTTGCGGCTCATGTTTTCAAGATTGGCCAGCCACCAGTGCCCTCAGGGACATTATGTAGAGCCTTCGCTGGCGGTAGCGGCCGGAAAACCGTTAACTTGTCCGCAGTGCGGCGCTGTATTTTACGCGCCCTCGGCGGAAGAGCTGGCATTTAACAGCCAAGGGGCTTGCCGCACCTGTGACGGAACCGGCTGGGTGTGGACAGTGGATCAGAAGACGCTGGTGCCGGATGCGTCGCTGACGATTGAACAGGGCGCTGTGGCGCCTTGGAACAGTCTTATGTGGTCTGTTATGGTGGACGTCTGCCGAGAAATGGGAGTGCGCACTAACGTGCCTTTTCGCGATTTGACGCCGCGGGAAAAGAAGATTGTCTACCATGGGCCAGCTGAAAAACGCCATATTGTGTACCATAATAAAAAGAGCAATCAGGCTGGTGAACTGGATTTTACGTATTATAATGCCACGTATACCGTTGAAAATGCACTGGCTAAAGTAAAAGACGAGCGCGGTATGAAACGCGTGGAAAAATTTTTAACCCGCGGCCAGTGCCCGGATTGTCAGGGGACGCGTCTGTCGGAAGCGGCGAGGGCGCCGAAACTGCGGGGGCTTTCGTTAGATCAGGCTTGCACCATGCCGCTTTCCGATCTTTGCGTATGGGTGCAGGGGGTTCCGGCGTCGCTGCCGGACGCGATGCGCCCTATGGCAGAGAGCATTGTGGAATCTTTTCTTTCTACGGCGCGCCGCTTACTGGAGCTGGGGCTAGGGTATTTGAGCCTAGATCGCAGCGCCGCTACGCTTTCCACAGGAGAGCGCCAGCGCATGCAGCTGGCCCGCGCTGTGCGCAACCGCACAACTGGTGTGCTTTATGTGCTCGATGAGCCCTCGATTGGTCTGCATCCGGCTAACTTAACCGGTCTGGTCGGCGTGATCCACGATTTGATTGCCGACGGCAATTCCGTGGTGCTTGTCGATCACGATACGCAGCTGCTGGCGCAGACCGATTGGATCATAGAAATGGGACCCGGCGCCGGAGCCGAAGGCGGACGGGTTGTGGCGACAGGAACACCGCAGAGTTTGAGCGCAGAGGCGCGCTCGCAAATAGGGCCATTTCTTCGTCCTTTTGCTCGCCACGCGAGCATAGGGGCAGTGCGTGCCCCAGGCGTAGCCAATGGGGAAGCGACGCGCGTTAGCAGCGCCGAGCTTTTTGCGCAGGGCTTCATTCATTTGGAAACGGATGCGGTGCATACGGTTAAGCCGCTAGCGATTGAAATTCCGAAGGGTAGGCTTACGGTGGTGACGGGTGTTTCGGGCTCGGGCAAGACAACGTTAATTTTGGAGAGCCTGGTGCCGGCGCTGGCGGCGCTTACGCGTGGGGAAGAGATGCCGGTCCATGTGAAGGCGGTTTGGGCCGAGGGCATTGAGCAGGTGAAGCTGATTGACGCTTCGCCCATTGGAATTAATGTGCGTTCCACGGTGGCCACATACGCTAATGTGCATGACGAGCTGCGTAAGGCGTTTGCGAAGACGGAGGGCGCGAAGCGGCTGGGCTATAAGGCGGGTGATTTTTCGTATAATACGGGCAAGTTGCGCTGCGCGGAATGTGACGGAACAGGTGTGATTAACTTGGACGTGCAGTTTTTGCCTGATGTGGAGATTCCCTGTCCGCACTGCCAGGGCGGACGGTATGGCAAGGAAGCGGAAAAGATTGCGTACCGAAGAGCAGACGGTAAGGCATTTACGCTGCCAGAGATCATGGCTATGGACGTGAACACAGCGCTGGAAGCTTGCCGGGACCTGAAGTTGGTACGCCAGCGGCTATCGGTGCTGCAAGATTTGGGGCTGGGGTATTTGACGCTGGGCGAAGCGACGCCGGCTCTATCTGGCGGCGAGGCGCAGCGGCTCAAGCTGGCGAGTGAAATGGGGAAAAGCCAGGAGCGCTCGGTATTTGTGTTTGACGAGCCGTCGATTGGCCTACATCCGCTGGATGTTGCGGTGCTTTTGAAAGTGCTGCGTTCTCTGATTGAGCGAGGCGCTACGGTGATTGTTATTGAGCATGATTTAGACGTGATTCATGAAGCCGATTATATTATTGACATGGGGCCGGGCGGCGGCGAAGAAGGCGGCCGCGTTGTGGCAGCGGGTGATTTAGAGACGATTCGCCGGGCGCCGCAGAGCCAGACGGGGCGTTTTTTATGAAATAATGATAATCCAGAACGACCAAAAGAATTCTTGCTAAGTTTGGTACTAATGCCAAAAGGGTATTTCTGGGGCAGCGCAGGGCAGCCTCGGAAATACCCTTTTTAAGTTTCAAGTTATATTATTATTTCGGTTGTTCGCTATTTTTCAAAATGACGTCGTGATAGCCGCCTTCTACAATACTGGTAGAAGAAACCAGCGTGATTTTAGCGTTTTTCTGCAGCTCTTCAATGGTCAGGCAACCGCAGTTACACATGGTATGCTTCACTTTGCTCAGGGACAGATTGACATTGTCTTTCAGGCTGCCAGCATAGGGGACGTAGGAGTCGACACCTTCCTCAAAGGAAAGCTTTTTGTCGCCGCCCAAATCGTAGCGCTGCCAGTTGCGCGCGCGCGCGGAGCCTTCGCCCCAGTATTCTTTCATGTACGTGCCGTTAACCATTAAGCGGTTGGTCGGGCTTTCGTCGAAGCGGGCAAAGTAACGGCCCAGCATGAGAAAATCGGCGCCCATGGCCAGCGCCAGGGTCATGTGGTAGTCGTGAACAATACCGCCGTCGGAGCAGATCGGAATATAAATACCGGTTTCTTTATAGTATTCGTCACGAGCCTGCGCAACCTCAATTACAGCGCTGGCCTGACCGCGGCCAATACCCTTTTGCTCGCGAGTAATACAAATGGAACCGCCGCCGATACCTACTTTTACAAAGTCGGCACCTGCTTTGGCCAAGAATAAAAAGCCTTCGCGATCGACAACGTTACCGGCGCCCACCTTAACCGTATCGCCATAGCGGGAACGGATGAAGTCCAGCGTGAGCTTTTGCCATTCGGAGAATCCCTCGGAAGAATCAATGCAGAGGACATCGGCTCCCGCTTCTACTAAAGCCGGAACGCGCTCCTCATAATCGCGGGTATTGATACCTGCGCCTACAATGTAGCGTTTATGCTTGTCCAGCATTTCGTTGGGGTTTTCTTTATGTGAAGAGTAATCTTTACGGAATACGAAATATTTGAGACGCTGCTGATCGTCAACAATGGGCAGAGAATTGAGCTTGTGGTCCCAAATAATATCATTGGCTTCTTTAAGAGTGATACCGTCTTTGGCATAGATCAAAGAAGAAAACGGCGTCATAAATTCTTTGACTTTGGTTTGCGGATCCATGCGGCTTACCCGATAGTCGCGGCTGGTTACAATACCCACTAGTTTGCCGGTGGGGGTGCCGTCTTCCGTAACCGCCATGGTGCTGTGACCGGTTTCGGCCTTCAGGGCTAATACGTCGGCCAGCGTGTTTTCCGGGTTAATATTGGAATCGCTGGGAACAAAGCCGGCTTTGTGATTCTTAACGCGGGCCACCATTGCCGCCTCGTCTTCTACAGACTGAGAACCGTAAATAAAAGAAACTCCGCCTTCCGTTGCCAAAGCGACTGCCATTCTCTCGCCGGAGACAGACTGCATAATGGCGGAAACCATTGGGATATTGAGGCTCAGCGGACACTCCTCCTTACCCTTTCGGTACTTGACCAGCGGTGTTTTAAGGCTCACATTACTCGGAATACACTGCGCAGAGGAATACCCGGGAATGAGCAAATACTCGCTGAAAGTACGGGAAGGTTCAGAAAAATAATAAGCCATGGTAAGATTCTCCTTTTCATTATGATATTTAGTTTCAGATTATAGCAGGGTCACTACCGATGGTCAAGCGTGTTTTTTCGACAAACTCAAAGAAGGAAACACAGATGAGCACTAGCGGATTGCATAAAAAGAAAAATCCGTCACGGCAAGGCGTAAACGGAAAAGTTTGAAAAGGCAGGTATTAAGAGCCTTGGCGCGATAGACCTGTTATTTTTTTGCTTTACAAAACTTACAAAAATAGACACTGGAGAAAAAGTAAGGCATAATGGTGGCAAGAAGAAAGTGAGTTCACCAAAAGGTACGCCTTTTTTCTTGCGGAATTTGAGGCATGGCGCTTCTCATAGACTTCAAACCAGAACATGCAGTATCCCGGAACGCCTCCTCTTTTTTACTCCTTTCGGCCATGCCTCGGTGTTTCGTTCCGGGATTCTTTTTTTAGGAGGAATCGTATGAATAAAATGAATATAAAGCTAGATCTAAAAGATCAGGAATATGCGCGGCGCTTAGCGGCATTTCTGAAAACGCATTACCAGGAACGGATACGGGTTTATGAAGCGGGGGAAGAGACAGAGCAAGAGGTAGTATGGCTTACCGATCAAGAGGGGGAGAAGCAGGGGAAAGTCATACGGCTGGGGGAGGGAGCGATCAATCCGTATCAATCCATTCACCAAATTATGAGACAGATATGGGCAGAGCAGGAAAAAGAGACGCTACAAGAAGAGAACGCGGCCAGTCCGGCAGAGCCGGGGCGCTGGATTAGTGTCTATGGGTATGCCGGAGGAAGCGGGAAAAGTACGTTGGCTTTGAGTCTGGCTTTAGAGCTAACAGCAAGAGGAAAGGTTTTGTATCTGTCGCTGGAAGGCCCTTCGGCCAGCTATGAGCTGTTAGAAGCGGTGCCGCCGTATACGCTGTCCGATATGCTCTATTGTTTTTTGCTGCAAGATGAAGCCGGCTGGCATAGAGCGCTGCCAGAGCTGTTAGCTGCGCAGGGAAATAATTTACATGTCCTCGCAGGCGGCTTTTGGCTAGACGATATGCAGGAGTTGTTAGACAAAGAGATTTTAGCCTGGATGCAACGGTTAAAAATGGAATTTGACTATTTGGTAGCGGATCTGGGTATTCCGGTATGCCGGGCGCAGCGGTTTCTGGTATTGCACAGCGATATGAAATGCAGGCTGTGGGGGTCGCAGGATATCGAGCGTGGCAAATATGAAGACGCTAGGCGGCGCGGACAGGAGGAAGAGGAGGGGGTATTAGTATTTAGCAGAGGAGACATGCCTTTAAAGCAGACCCAATTTGTAAATTTACCGGACGATCCTTATTTATACGAAATAAGCAGTGGCAATAAAAAGAGATTAAATGAGAAAAGCGAATATCGGGAAAGTGTGCGGAAGGCGGTGCAGCTCTATTTGTGAATGAAAGGTATCTGTCCTGTAAGGAAAAAGTTCGCAAGCGGGTTTTACAGGAAAATGCGTTTGATAGCGATGACAAAGTACGTAAACTGATCTTTGAGGTTTTGAGCGAGGAAAACCGTAAGTCGTCAATTCGTCTTCGCCAGCGGGTACAGCTTGGAAAGCGTATTTTTGACGCGCTGCGCCGGCTCGATGTATTGCAGCCTTTAATGGAAGACACAGCGGTTACCGATATTATGGTGAATGGAGCGGACCATATTTACTACGAAAGAAATGGTCAAATGCTTCGCTATGAGGAGGCTTTTGAGAGTCAGCGGCGCCTAGAGGATTTAATTCAGCAAATCGTGGGCAGTGTGAATCGCAGCGTTAATGAAGCAAGTCCCATTGCCGATGCACGCCTTGCAGACGGTTCACGGGTTCATGTCGTGCTTCCGCCGGTAGCACTGAACGGGCCGGTGCTGACCATTCGCCGCTTTCGAGAAAAACCAATTACTATGCGAGAGCTGATTCAGTGGGGAACCGTTACGGAAGCATTGGCACAGTTTTTACAAAAGGCGGTGCGGGACAAACAAAATATGTTTGTTTGTGGTGGTACTGCTTCCGGTAAAACCACGCTGCTAGGCGTATTGGCTAATTGTATTCCCAGGCAGGAGCGCATTATTACCATTGAGGACGCGGCGGAGCTTAGGCTTTCGGAGCTAGATAATGTAGTGACGCTGGAAACAAGGGATAAAAATGCTGAGGGCGGCGGACAAATTACAATGCGTGATTTAATTCGCGCCAGTTTGCGTATGAATCCGGATCGCATTATTGTAGGCGAGGTACGTGGAGCGGAAGCGCTGGATATGCTGCAAGCCATGAATACGGGGCATGAAGGATCGCTTTCCACAGGCCATGCCAATTCCTGCCGGGATATGCTTATGCGCATTGAAACTATGGTTCTTATGGGCAGCGATATGCCTCTGGCAGCCATTCGGCAGCAAATAGCCTCGGCTCTGGACTGGCTCATTTTTATAGAAAAAAGAAAGGGGGGCCAGAGGCGGGTAACAGAGATTGTTCGGGTGAAAGGCATGGAAGGAGACCGAATTCAGACAGAAACCAAATGGACGTGGAAAGGAGAGGAGGCACAATGGATGTAAAGCGTCAGGAGGGCGGGCAGGATTATGACCAGATCGCGTTATCTGCTGGTCATTTAGCACTCAGTTGTTTACTTGGTATTATGGGAGCCGGACTGGTTGTGTTTATTTTTTATCGCAATGCCTGGATGCCTCTGGTAGGTATGGTGGCCGGGGGCATTATAGGGCCGCAAATGGAAAAGAAGCGGCTGGTTCAGAAAAGAAAAGAACGGCTACGGGACGAGTTTAAAGAAGCGCTATATAGTCTTATGGTCGCATTGCGGGCAGGACGCTCGCTGGAGGGAGCGTTTTATGCGGCGCTGGAAGATCTGGACGAAGGATTGATGCCTCATATTTACACGGAGTGGCAGACCATTACTAAGCAGCTGAGTCTGGGAATTTCGGTAGAAGAAAGTTTACTGGATTTTGCAGCGCGAAGCCATATAGAAGAAATTGAATCGTTTGCTCGTACAATAGAAATTTGTAAACGCACCGAGGGGGACATGGTGCGGGTTATGGAAAATACCATTCAGCTCCTTCAAGAACGAATGGAAATACAGGGGGAACTACAAGTTTTATTGGCCAAGAAAAAGACCGAACAGAGAATTTTGAACCTGATGCCTTTTTTAGTGATTGGCCTGCTGCTACTCATGGCGCCGGAATATTTACAGCCCTTGTATCGCAGTTTGCAAGGACAGATCATTATGACAGTGTGCGCGCTGCTCACGGTGATCAGCGTGCTGCTTTCCAGAAAAATAGCGAAAATTGCATTATAGGTATGGTGTATGGTGGTAATCAGTATAGGGCTGGAAATGGTGCTGCTGCTTTGGACACTGGGAGAATATATAGCGGCTAAACGAAGCGGTCAAGCGTTTTCTTCGCTTTTGCCACAATTTCTATGGCCGATAGGCCGAAAACTGGCGGCGTGGAGAGAGCTACCGGAGAAGAAAAAAGAAACGCATAAGGTATACCAGATTTTAACGCAGCTAACCGGACCAGAAGAAGCAGATACGTTATTTTATCAGTATCGGTGTAAACGGTGGGGTATGTTAATTGGGGTTATTCTGCTTTGTAATGCCGTATGGGCCGGGTGGCAGCTGTGGCTGAAAACAGAGCCGCAGCGCCTGGATTTAGTACAGGTACGGCCGTCTTACGGAGAGGGAGACCAGAGGCAGCAGGTAACGGTTATTGTGGACGGGCTGGAAAACCAGGTGCAAGAAACATTTTCACTTTTAGTTCCGGAACAGAGCATTACGGAAGAACAGGCCAAAGAGCAATTAAATCAGGCTGTGCAGTATATTCAGACTTATTTGGAAGACCGCCTGATTTATGAAGACATAGAGCTGCCTACGGGCTGGCAGGATGTTTCTTTTTTCTATGAAACGCTCTCGCCGCAGTTAGTACTGGATAATGGCGATTGGGTAGGAGAGCTGAAACAGGAGCGCCAAGAAATTCAGATACAGGTTACGGCGGCGATTGGAGGAATGCAGCAGAGCGTTCCGGTTCGGCTTTGGAGCGCGGCGCTGTCGGATTTGACGGCGCAAGATCAATTAGAACAGATTGCCAGCAATTTGGAAGAGGGGCTCTATACCAATGAACAGACGGTAACATTGCCGGGAGAAACGCAAAGCGGTGAGAAACTTACATGGTACCAGGAAAAGGATTCGGTTGATAGCATACTGCTACTGATGCTGGTTTTATTGCCGGCGATAGCGCTGTGGAAGCAAGATCAGGAATACCAAAAGATTATAAAAGAGCGAGAACAGCGCATTCGCCATGTATATCCGGAATTTATCAATGAGCTGGTGATTTTGGTTGGAGCCGGTTTGAGTTTGCCGGCAGCATGGCGCCGGATCGGCATGGATTATCAGAATCAGCGCGAGGAAGGAAAGCCAATCAATCCGCTGTATGAAGAGGTTTACCGTGAGAGTCAGGCGCTGGGAGCGGGAAGCTCTATGCGTGAGGTACTCGAACAATTTTCTTTACGGATTCGGCTGCGAGAGGCGCGCCGCTTTGCGGTTCTTCTAACGCAGAATTTGAAAAGGGGGGATGCTTTTCTTATTTCTAGGCTTAGAGAGCTCAATCAAGAGGCATGGGATATGAGAAAACGGCAAGTTCGAAAGCAGTCGGAAGAGGCGGACACCAAACTGCTGCTACCACTCATTTTAATGCTGGTCGTCATTTTGATTATTGTATTATCGCCCGCGATAATTTCAATGCAGGGATAAAAAAGGGGGAATCACTATGCAGCTGTTATGGCAAAGATTGAAAGCTCTTTTAGAAAATGAAGAGGGCATGGGCACTATTGAATTAGTACTTCTCATTTGTGTGCTGATTGCGCTGGCACTCATGTTTAAAGATACGATTGTCGATTTTGTTTCTGGTATTTTAAGCAATATTTCTACGCAGGGAACTGTTTTCAACCCAGGATCGATTGCCGGATGATGAAAGGAAGCTTTACGGTAGAAATTGCACTGATTTTTCCTGTAGTTTTCTTAATTGTGTTAACGCTGCTACAGTGCGGCCTGTTTTTTACGTATCACGTGTATAGTCGCTGTCTTGCTGAGCAAAGCGTAATGCTTTGTATAGACCAAAGAAAAGAGGGAGTAGAAGCAGAAGAAGCAGTGCAGGTTGCGCAGGCGTACCTGGGGGAGAAGCTGCGCCGCCTGCCGCTGCAGGTAGAGACGTGTAGCGTTGTACAGGAGAACTCTTTTTTGCAGGAAACGTATACGGCGACCATGGAGGCTAAGGCACGTATGCTCATTTCATTTACCTGCCAATGGACGGTAAAGCAAACGTGGATGGAACCGGTGCTATTTCGAAATCGTGTCGATTATTTATGGGAAAAGGGACAGCAGTATGGGGGAGAAGAGTCATGAAGAAAAAAGGAGCGCTACATGGCAGTATGACCGTCTTTTTTTCGCTCATTTTTCTAGTAATGATTGCCTTTTTAACCAGTTTATTAGCCTTTGGTCATTATCAGATTACACGAACGCGTATACGGCGTGATGTAGATGCGGCAGCCTGGAGTACACTGGCAGAGTATCGTCAAAATTGGGTGTCGGAATATGGTCTGTATTGCTTGCCAGAGGATCAGGTAGAACAAACCGTGCGGTTTTATCTGGACGAAAATGCAGAGGCCTATCAGGTGCAAAATCTTACCGTTACCGGCTTGAAAACATTACAGGAGCCGCGGGAGCTACAAAAACAAATCCTGTCTTTTATGCGGGAAAGAGGGATTGGGACTATAGTAGAAGAAATTTTACAGACAATAGGGTGGATACAAGAAAAGGAAGAAGCCGTGGAAGAGCTTCCCTTAGAAGATCTCCAGAATTTAGAAGAAATACAAGAAGTGTATGCCGGTCTGGTACAGTGCGTTGAAGGAGTCATGCAAAGCGGAAGTCAGGCGCCGTATTCGATTCGAGGGATGCTAGTACGCGAACCTAGCATCCATGAAGTGCAGCAGGCGGCAGCGCCGAAAAATCCGGTCCTAGAAGATATTGCGGTATTAGAGAAAGCGTATGACGCCATGGAACAGACGGCGGTTTTATGTGATCAGGCAGTGGCGCTAGCTAGTGAACTAATACAAAAGCTAGAGGCAATAGAGAAAGTCGAAAATTTTCCCGTGACCTGTGAGCAGCTGCTGGCCTATCAGGAGATTTGGCAAAACAATAGGGAACTGGTTTCGGAGGCCGCTGTCACGATTAGAAATTGGCTTAGGCAGCTAGATGGCGAAAACGAAGCTATGAAAGAACAAGCTTATACAGAGCTGATTCAGGCGGTTACACGCCTGAATCAGTATGATCGATCGACGCCGCTGCCTTATGAATATAGAGAAGCTACATCGGCATGGGACTTTGGCAGAATATTATCATATTTGCGTGGTTATCGTGTTGACATAGAAGCGCTGGCGCCAGATGCAGAGCTGGATCTGGGAACGGCCGAGGCAGAAAATGAGACAGAGGACAGCCTGCAAGAGATTACAACAGACGAGGGCTTTTGGGAGCAATTTTTACTGGGAGAATATTGTTTGGGCTTTTTTTGGAATTTTAGTGAGAATGCTGCGGCGCATCGGGGCGAGAATATCTATACGCTGCGGGGCGAAGAAAAGAATGCCCATTTTCTGAGAAATGAGATTGAGTATCTGATTGTGGGTGCTAACAATGAATATCGCAATGTCGACGGAGTGCGCACACGGCTGGTTGCGCTGAGAACAGCGCTGAATATTGGGTATTTGCTAACAGATACGCAGAAGCGAACTTTAATTGCGGAAATGGCGGCGGCTACCGGCGGCGTTTTATTGCCGGGAATTGGCAATGGCATTGCCTTTGGCCTCATTTTGCTTGCGTGGGGCTGGGGAGAAGCGGTAATCGACTATCAAACCCTAACGGAAGGCGGCGCCGTACCCTTATGGAAAGACGAGGCGAGCTGGAAAACAGATTTAAACTCGATTCTTGCAATGCAAATAGAAGGGAGTGAGCAGGAAGAAGAGGGATTAGCTTATAAGCAGTATGTACGGCTGCTTTTATATACGGTTGACGAATCGGTTCTTTTAAATCGTGTACAGACGTTATTGTATTGTAATGAAGGCAGGCGAGATCTTAGCGGCTGGGTTACTGGATTTACGGTGGAAGGCAGCATGCAAGGGGAAAGCGGCTGGTGGAACTGGTCGGGAGAGTATGCATATGAGACGTTTAGTTAAAAGGCCTGCGGGAGCGCTAACTGTAGAAGCGGCTTTGATACTGCCAATCGTAATTTTTATGCTGCTTCCATTTTTATATTTGTTTCGCATGCAGATTGCCGAGCAAATGCTGGAAGAAACGCTGGATACGGCACTGCGAGAAATAGCTGAACAGTCTTACGTACTGGAGCGAATTTCAGTACTCCCGGAAGGAACAGATGAGGAAGCGAATGAGCCACCGGCAGAAGGTCTGGTGGATCAGTTAACCGAGATCATTGACCAATATAGCCAGTGGTTTGACGAAGAGACATGGCAGCAGGCGGCAGAAGAAACAGCGGTCAATATGGCCGGACGCCTTTTTTTAAAACAGCGGATGCAGAAGCTGCTGCTGCAGGAAGATTTGGAAAGCTGGGGGATTGCCGGTGGGTGGCAGGGAATTTCTATGCAGAATAGCCGCTTCTTTTTTACAAAGGACGGGCACCATGATTTAATTCAGGGGTGCCTTACTTTTTCATGGGACGTCCCCTTTTCATTTTGGAAGCCCGAAGCGTCTACAGTGAAACGAGTGTATCATTGCTTTACCGGGGAAGGGGTGGGCAGCGAAACCGGATCCGAAGAAAATGAAGGGACAGGACAAACGGTATACCGCATTGGACAGGGACACCGTTATCACCGGCTGTCTTGCTATTTAATTCGTAAAAATGCTTATGTGGTTTCACAAGAGGCAGCGATAGCCAGTGGCCTGGAAGCATGTAGTCGTTGCCACCCGGAAAAAGCGGCGCAGGTATATCGCACGGCGGCAGGAGAGCATTATCATTCGGCTTTTTGCAGCTATTTGTATCCTGATCTTTCCGCTATGACACTGGAAGAAGCAAAAGCACAGGGATATACGGCATGTGGCCTGTGCTTTAGCGATCAGGAGTATTTTTCATAATGAATGAGGTGGGTATGGTAGAAAAGGTGATGGAAGGCGTATTAGTCTATTTGAGCGGATATGATTTAGTGAGAAAAGAACTGCCATGTATAGGGCTGCTGTTTTTATCGGCTTGCAGCGTAGCCGCATTTTTCGGTGTCTCCGGGTGGGAACAACTGACAAGGGGACTCACTGCAATTAGCATGCTGGGAATAGGAGCGTATTTTCAACGAAAGAAAGAGGCTTTAGGTAGCGGCGATGTATGGGTTCTCAGCGTCATAGCGCTTGGCTGGCCGTTACGGGTATGGGGGCAGAGCCTGAGTATAGGGTTGAGCATAATGGCACTCGTTTCGCTGGGGTGTTGGTGGCTGGAAAAAAGTGAAAATATTCGCATTCCTTTTGTGCCATTTTTGCTCCTAGGCTATTGGATGCGAGGAACCGGGTATGGTATATAAAAAGCAGAAAAGCGAAGGCTATTTAATTTTGCAATCAGACGATTCGCCGATTGCATACCAAAGTAAAATGATTGAAGCGGTTCCCTTTTTACTGCCGGCCCGGCTGCTCAGTCAAAGTGTTTTATGTGTTTATCCGGGACAAGGGGAGCCGCTGCGGAGGTGGCTCGAAAAAGAGCCGGACCTATGGTCGCTTCTTTTTCTTCTTCAAACCCTTCATTCAGAAAGTCTTCGACTGGCCGAATATCTTTTAGACGCCGAGAATTTGGTGTGGGATTCGGAATGGATTTTTTGGCAAGAAGATAAAGGCGTTTTGGAAATGCCCTATGTTCCCTGGAAAAGCGTACAAAGGCATACTTCGCTATGGATGCATATGGCCCGGCTTTTTAGAAAGGAAAGTTTGCGAAGAGATTGGCAAAGTGAAGAGCTGATCCTTTTTTTGCACCGTTTTAGCAGAATGGCTTACTGTCAGAAGCCGAATATGGAAGCATGGGGGTTTTGGCTGCAAAAGGAAATGGCATCGGTACAATCCCAAAACGCCAAGGCACATTTCTCCGTTTCGGAAACGGCACTGGATATTTTAACTATGCCCGACGCTCCTTTAGAAAACAAAGGAGCAGAGGGGTTCTGGCAAAAACTGAAAACCTGGATGAAGCACTAGCAGAATCCTTGTCAGAAAGAAATGACCATGATATAATACCCACACAGAACGAGCGCAAGAATCCTGAAGGGATTCTTGCTAAGTTGGCGCGTTAACGCGCCAATCTTATACCCACACAGAACGACTGCAAGAATCCGGAAGGGATAGAGAGTATGTATCAGGAATTTGCAAAGGTTTATGACAGGTTTATGCAGAGCATACCGAGTAAGGAGTGGGCCGATTATCTGGAATCGATTTGGCGCAGGCATGCATGGCAGCCGAATCTTGTTCTGGATTTGGCCTGCGGTACGGGAAGTGTCACCGTGGAGCTAGCTAAGAGAGGATATGACATGCTGGGCGCCGACATTTCACCGGATATGCTGGAAATTGCACAGGAAAAAGCGCGGGAAGCGAGTCAAGATATTTTATTTCTTATGCAGGACATGCGTGAGTTTGAATTATACGGAACAGTAGATAGCGTGATTTCTACCTGCGATAGCATGAATTATATGGTAGAAGAAGAGGATTTGGAACAAGTTTTTCGGCTGGTTGAAAACTACCTCGATCCACAGGGACTTTTTGTCTTTGACATGAAAACGCCGTATCTATACCGAGAGGTTATGGGTGAACGGGTTTTTGCCGATACAACGGAAGACGCTGCGTTTATCTGGCAAAATTACTTTTACGAGGAAGAACAGATCAACGAATATCAGGTTACGTTTTTCTATCAGGAGGGCGCTCACTATACGCGGCGGGAAGAAACACATTATCAGAAGGCATATCCGATACAAACGGTGCTTTCGCTGCTGGAAAAAAGTCATTTGAAAATAGAAGGAGTATACGACGCGTTCACGTTTCAAAAGCCGTCGGCAAAGTCAGAATGCGTATGTTTTGTAGCAAGGGAACAAAGAAAGGAGAAAATACATGAGTGATTATGTTGTGAGAGCCACAGCGGCAGACGGACAAATTTTGGCGTTTGCTGCCGATACGTCAGAAATGGTGGAGGAAGCAAGAAGAAGGCACCAGACTACTCCCGTAGCTACGGCAGCGCTGGGACGGACCTTAACGGCTGCCGCCATGATGGCCTGCCAAATGAAGGGGGAAAAAGAAGAGCTAACTATTCAAATTCAAGGGTCCGGTCCTATCGGACGTATTATTGTAGTGGCGAGTGGCGGTGAAATGGTCCGGGGCTATGTAGAGAATCCCCAAATTGATTTACCTTTAAATGAAAAGGGAAAACTGGATGTTGCCGGCGCGCTGGGCGTAGGCGTTATGAGCATTACGAAAGATTTGGGTATGCGCGAACCCTATGTTGGCTCCACCCATTTGGTTAGCGGAGAAATTGCCGAGGATTTAGCCTATTATTTTACTGTTTCCGAACAGATTCCTTCGGCAGTTGCCCTGGGGGTTATGGTGCACCCGGATCAGACAGTCTGGACAGCGGGAGGCTATATTTTTCAAATGATGCCAGGCGCCTCCGAGGAGGTGGCCGATCGGCTCCAGGAAAAAGTAACGCAGTTTATGCCGATGAGCCACTATTTAGCGCAGGGACATAGTCCCGAAGATGTCTTAGAAGATCTTCTTGGTGAGTTTGGCTACCATATTTTAGATCACGTGCCAACGCGATTTCAATGTAATTGTAATCGGGAAAGGGTCAGCTCGGCGCTTATGAGTATCGGCAAAGAAGAGTTAAAATCCATGATTCAAGAAGGAGAACCCATTGAAATGACATGTCATTTTTGTAATGAAAGGTATTGTTTTTCAGTGGAAGACATGAAAGAGCTGCTTGAAAAAATTCGTCGTTAAAATGTAAAAATGTACTTGCGTATTTGCCGGATGCATGTTAAAATTGTACCTATAAAAAGGACATTTTGGGTTTCTATGTCCTTCAAACGAAGACATCAGGAGGATGAGTCATGAGTAAAACGATGTATGCACTGGTCAAATCTAAGGCCGGCGTAGGCCTGACGTTGGAACGTGTTCCGATTCCGGAAGTAGGCCCCAATGATGTAAAAATTAAAATTCACAAAACGTCCATTTGCGGTACGGATTTACACATTTATAACTGGGACGAGTGGTCTCAGGCTACAATTAAAATTCCTACGGTTATCGGTCACGAATATGTAGGTGAAATTGTAGAAGTTGGTAATGCGGTTACCGAATATCAGGTGGGACAAACAGTAACGGGCGAAGGACATATTACCTGCGGCGTTTGCCGTAACTGCCGTGAGGGTAAAAAACACCTTTGCCGTAATGCGATTGGCGTAGGTGTTAACCGCAATGGCGCCTTCGCTGAATACTTAGTGATTCCGAAAGACAATGTAGTGCCGGTTACGATTACTGATACCATTACGGAGTCTATGGTTTCCTCTTTCGACCCGCTGGGCAATGCCGTGCATACAGCGCTGACCTACGATATGGTTGGTGAGGACGTGCTGATTACCGGCTGCGGCCCGATTGGAATGATGGCAGCGGCTATCGCGCATCATGTAGGCGCACGCCGTGTTGTGGTTACCGACGTAAATGATTACCGTTTGGAGCTTTGCAAAGAAATTACTCCCAGCGTTCATACAGTCAACGTAGCGAAAGAAAAACTGGAAGACGCTATGAAAAATCTGGGTCTAAAAGAAGGCTTTGACGTAGGTCTGGAAATGTCCGGCAACGGTCCGGCTTTCGCATCTATGATCGACAATATGAATAACGGTGGAAAAATCGCTGTACTGGGTATCCATGCAAGACAGCCGCAGGTTGACTGGCAGAAGATTGTTTGGAATGGCTTAACCATTACTGGTATCTATGGCCGTAAAGTATTTGATACCTGGAACAAAATGATTTATATGCTGGAGAGCGGTTTGGATGTGCGTAAAGTGTTAACGCATGAGTTTGATTTTAAAGATTTCCAGAAGGGCTTTGACGTTATGAACACGGGTAAATCCGGTAAAGTGGTTCTGGACTGGACTTCTGCTCACGAAGAATAATCTTTTAAGGAGAATTAACGATCATGAAAACGGCTTATAAGTATTTTCAAGAGACCTTGAATCAGTTAAAAGAGGATGGTCTGTACAAAGACGAGCGTATTATTACTACGCCTCAGCAGAGCCATATTGATACAACGGTTACGAAAAATGTAATCAATATGTGTGCGAATAATTATCTGGGCCTTTCCAATAATGAGCGTCTGATCAAAGCGGCTAAAGACAGTTACGACAAATGGGGCTACGGCCTTTCTTCCGTACGTTTTATCTGTGGTACGCAGCAGATTCACAAAGATCTGGAAAACAAGATCAGTGAATTCTTAGGTATGGACGATACCATTCTGTACAGCTCCTGCTTCGACGCTAATGGCGGCCTGTTCGAGACTTTGCTGGATGCAGATTGTGCGATTATCAGCGATGAGCTGAATCATGCCAGCATTATTGACGGTGTTCGTCTGTGCAAAGCAAAACGTTTCCGTTATAAGAATAACGATATGGACGATCTGAAACGCTGCCTGGAAGAGGCTAAAGATGCGAAAATTAAATTAATCGCAACCGATGGCGTTTTCTCCATGGACGGTATTATTGCGAATTTGCAGGCCATTTGTGATCTGGCCGACGAATATGACGCGCTGGTTATGGTTGACGACAGCCATGCCGTTGGTTTTATGGGTGAGCATGGTAAGGGCACGCATGAGGCCTGCGGTGTTATGGGCCGTGTAGATATTATTACCGGTACTTTGGGTAAGGCACTGGGTGGCGCTTCCGGTGGTTACACCAGCGCGCGTCAGGAAATTGTAGATATGCTTCGGCAGAAGAGTCGTCCGTATTTGTTCTCCAACACGCTGGCTCCGGCTATTGCCTGCGCTGCGTACGAGACCTTTACCATGCTGAGTGAAAGCACCGCGCTGCGCGATAAAGTGCATGAGAATACCCGTTACTTCAGAGAGCAGATGGAGAAAGTCGGTTTCGACATCATTCCCAGCACGCATCCGATTGTTGCGGTTATGTTCTACGATGCGCACGTAGCAGGTAAAGTAGCTGAGCGTATGCTGGAACTGGGCGTTTATGTAACCAGCTTCGTATATCCGGTAGTTCCCAAAGGAAAAGCCAGAATTCGTACGCAGGTTTCTGCTGCTCATAGCAAAGAAGATCTGGATTACGTAGTTAAATGCTTCAAACAGATCAAGGATGAAATGGGCCTGTAAATCGCAGGTTTCGCTTAATCAATAAAAAGCCTTTGCCGAATCGGTTATGGATTCGGCAAAGGCTTTTTTTAGTTATTTCTCAGGCCGGAATATCCCATTAGATATTGATCTACTTCGGCAGCGGCAGCGCGCCCTTCCGCCATGGCCCAAACGACCAGCGACTGGCCGCGGTGCATGTCTCCCGCTACAAACACCTTATCGACGGAAGTGGCAAAGCTGTTTTCACTGGTGGCAGGCAAACGGCGCGGTGTGGTTTCCAGTCCAAACGCGTCAAGAATATACGCCTGCGGGCCGGTAAAGCCACAAGCAATGAGCAGAAGATCACAAGGGACAGTTTGCTCGCTGCCGGGCACTTTCTTCATTATGGTGCGGCCGCTGGCAGCATCCCTTTCCGGCTGCAGCCTGATTAGCGTAATTTCCTTCAACCGCTTTTCTTCATCCATATGCAGTGATTTCACCGTCGTCTGGTATAGACGAGGATCACAGCCGAAAACGGCGAGCGCTTCCTGCTGCCCGTAATCTGTTTTCAGCGTCAGCGGCCATTCTGGCCAAGGATTGTTTTCCGTGCGCTCCCGCGGTGGCTTCGGCATCATTTCCAGCTGAACAACACTGGCGCATCCATGGCGCAGCGCCGTGCCCACACAGTCATTACCGGTATCGCCGCCGCCAACAATCACCACATGTTTATCCTTAGCCGAGGTAAACCGGCCGTCTTGCAGCTGGCTATCGAGCAGGCTCTTCGTTGTCTGCGTCAGAAAATCAACCGCAAACAGCACATCAGGGCAGTCTTCGCGTCCCTCCAGCGCCAGATCCCGCGGCTGCGAGGCGCCGCAGCAAAGCACTACCGCGTCATAAGACGCAAGAAGCTCGGCCGCCGCCACATCGCTCCCCACATCAGCGCCCAGCTTAAACACAATGCCTTCGTCTTGCATCAGCCGGATACGGCGCTCCACCACAGATTTCTCCAGCTTCATATTCGGAATCCCATACATAAGAAGGCCGCCCGCGCGGTCCGCTCGTTCATACACGGTAACCGCGTGGCCACGCCGGTTGAGCTGATCGGCGCAGGCCAGGCCGGCAGGGCCGGAACCAATCACGGCTACCTTCTTGCCCGAGCGAATCGTAGGCGGGTGAGGGGTAATGAGTCCGCTCGCAAAACCATATTCGACGAGAAATAGCTCGTTTTCGCGAATGGTAACAGCGCTTTCGCCAAGGCCGCCGCAGGTACAGGCAGCTTCGCAAAGCGCCGGACAGACCCGGCCGGTAAACTCAGGAAAATTCGACGTTTTTAATAACCGGGATAGCGCCTGGTCCAGAGAGCCGCTGTAAATCAGGTCATTCCATTCAGGAATCAGATTATGCAGCGGACAGCCGCTATACATGCCAGAAAGCTTGACGCAGGATTGACAGAAAGGAACGCCGCAGTCCATGCAGCGAGCTGCTTGCTCCCGGCGCGCCTCTTTTTCAAGCGGCGGATGAAATTCGTTAAAATGTTTAATTCTTTCGGCAGGCTGCTCTGCCGCATTGTCCTGCCGGGTATATTCCATAAATCCAGTTGGTTTTCCCATATTCGATCCTCCTTAAGCTCTGGTTAGCTCATAAAAAGCATCCAGCTTAGCCGATGCCGCATCCGCGCCCTGCGCTGTTTTTTCACGAATGAGTTGTTTCATGCGTTTGTATTCTGTAGGAATAATCTTTTTAAACCGGGGAATATAGGATTCCCACTGTGCCAGGATGCGCTTTCCAAGAGGAGAGCCGGTAGCCTGGGTATGCTCGCTGATCATTTGCTGCAGCTGTTCAATGTCTTCCCTGTCCTGTAATAGCTCAATGCTAACCAGCTGCTTGTTTCCCCTTAAGTATAGGTCGTGTTTTTCATCGAGCACATAGGCAATGCCCCCCGACATACCGGCGGCAAAATTTTTGCCGGTGGGGCCCAATACGGCCACATAGCCTCCCGTCATATATTCGCAGCCGTGATCGCCGGTGCCCTCGACAACTGCGGTAGCGCCGGAATTGCGTACGGCAAAGCGTTCGCCGGCGATACCGTTAATAAAGGCTTTGCCGGAGGTGGCGCCGTAGAGCGCAACGTTGCCAATAATAATATTCTCTTCGGGTTTAAAGGCGCTGCCGGCAGGCGGAAAGACAATGAGCTTGCCGCCGCTTAGTCCTTTGCCAAAGTAATCGTTGGCATCGCCAGCCAGGCGCAGCGTCTCGCCTTGAGGAATGAACGCACCAAAGGACTGTCCGCCGCCGCCGTTGCAATCGATCACATACGTATCCTCGGCGAGACCTTCGGGGTGTGAACGCGTGATCTGACTGCCCAGTATGGTACCGAAGGCGCGATCGGTAGAGCTAACCGGAACCGACAGATGACCGGGCTCTCCTTTCTTAATCTTTCGCGTTAATTGGCGGAGCAGAACGGTTTGATCCAGCGTTTTATTTAGTGCGAAGTCAAATTCATCCTGCCTGCAATAGTGGCGAGCCTCGCTCGTTTGGGCATAAGGGTTGTTTAAAATAGCAGAAAGATCTAATAATTCCGGATTGTCGGTTTGCTTGGTTTGCTTGGTTTGCCGAAGCAAATCAGTGCGTCCTACCAATTCGTCAATGCTGCGAATCCCTAGCCGGGCCATGATTTCGCGCATTTCCTCGGCGATAAATGTCATGAAATTCACAATATATTCCGGTTTCCCTTTAAAGCGCTTTCGAAGCTCGGGATTTTGCGTTGCAATACCGGCAGGACAAGTATCGAGATTGCAGACCCGCATCATCACGCATCCCATGGTTACAAGCGGCGCCGTGGCAAAGCCGAATTCTTCGGCGCCTAAAAGGCAGGCGATTACGACGTCGCGGCCGGTCATGAGCTTGCCGTCGGCTTCTAAACGCACACGGCCACGCAGTCCGTTTTGAATGAGGGTTTGGTGCGTTTCGGCTACGCCAAGTTCCCAGGGAAGGCCGGCGTTGTGAATGGAGTTGTGCGGCGCCGCGCCGGTTCCTCCGTCGTATCCGGAAATTAAAATGACCTGGGCGCCGCCTTTAGCTACCCCGGCGGCAATAGTGCCAACGCCGGCTTCAGACACGAGTTTAACGGAAATATCGGCCTGAGGGTTGGCGCATTTAAGGTCGTAAATCAGCTGAGCCAAATCTTCAATCGAATAAATATCGTGGTGCGGCGGCGGAGAAATCAGCGATACGCCGGGCGTAGAATACCGCGTATCCGCGATCCATGGATACACTTTTTTGCCGGGAAGGTGACCACCTTCGCCGGGTTTGGCGCCTTGCGCCATTTTTATTTGAATTTCGCGGGCGGAGACCAGATAGGCGCTGGTAACGCCGAAACGGCCGGAGGCGACTTGCTTAATGGCGGAATTTTTACTGGTGCCGAGGCGCTCGGGGCGCTCGCCGCCTTCGCCGCTATTGGATTTGCCGCCTAGGCGGTTCATGGCTTCGGCCATGCATTCGTGGGCTTCTTGGGAAATGGAGCCATAGGACATGGCGCCGGTTTTGAAGCGTTTTACAATGGAACTGGCCGGTTCTACTTCGCTGAGCGGGATACCGCCTGCAGGGTCGTAGACGAAATCGAGCAAGCCGCGCAGGGTATGGGGCTGCGCTTCGCCGTCGATAAGGCTACTGTACTGGCGGAACAGGGCGTAGTCGCCGCGGCGGCAGGCCTGCTGCAGCAGCGCAATGGTAGCCGGGTTGTATAAATGGCTTTCGGCCTGACTGCCGCTGCGCATTTTATGCGTACCGGTGGAATCTAGGGAGGTGTCGATAGGCAGGCCCAGCAGGTCAAAGGCGCTGGAGTGATAGAATTCGGCGCCTTCCTGAATTTCTTTGAGGCCTATGCCGCCGATGCGGCTGACTGTGTTGGTGAAATAACGTTCGATTACGTCGGGGTGAATGCCAATGGCTTCGAAGATTTGCGCGCCGCGATAGGACTGAATGGTGGATATGCCCATTTTAGCGGCAATATGAACAATGCCTTGCAGCACAGCCTGGTTGTAGTCGTCGATGGCGGCGGAGTATTCTTTGTCGAGCATGCCGCGGCTAATGAGTTCGCTAATGCAGTCGTGGGCTAAATAGGGGTTGATGGCGGTAGCGCCGTAACCCAGAAGGGTTGCAAAATGGTGCACTTCGCGCGGTTCGCCGGATTCCAAAATGAGCGATACGGCGGTACGTTTTTTGGTGCGCACCAGATGGTGCTCTACGGCCGAGACTGCCAGAAGCGATGGAAGCGCCACATGGTTTTCGTCGACCCCGCGATCGGAAAGAATAATAATGTTAGCGCCGCTGCGATAGGCGCGGTCGCAGGCCACGAAGAGCTGCTCTAAAACATGTTCTAGTGGCGTGGTTTTGTAATAGAGCGTGGAAACGGTTTTAACCTTAAAGCCTGGAAGCTGCATGGAGCGAATTTTGAGTAGATCCAGCGAGGTTAAAATGGGGTTGTGAATTTGAAGGGCTTTGCAGTTGCCGGCTTCTTCTTTGAGCAGATTGCCGCCGGAGCCGATGTAGACCGTGGTATCTGTAACGATTTTTTCGCGGTTGGCGTCGATGGGCGGATTGGTAACCTGCGCAAAATGCTGTTTAAAGTAATTAAATAAGGGTTGGTGCTTGCGCGATAATACGGCAAGCGGAATGTCGACGCCCATGGCGGCGGTGGGTTCTGAGCCGGTGCGGGCCATGGGGAGAATGAGCGATTTGACCTCTTCATATGTGTAGCCAAAGGCTTTGTAGAGGTGATCGCGTTCTTCCTGGCTGTAGGTAGGCGCCTTTTTATTAGGAATGGGCAGATCATGTAAATTGTACAGGTTCATGTCTAGCCATTCGCCGTAAGGTTTTTGCGTGGCAAAATATTCTTTTAAATCGTGATCGTCAATGAGGCGGCCTTCGGCGGTATCGACTAACAACATTTTATCGGGTTCCAGACGGGATTTTTTGAGAATGGAGCCGGCGGGAAGATCCAGTACGCCAACTTCAGAGGATAAAATGAGTTCGTCGTTTTCCGTGATATAGTAGCGCGAGGGGCGTAGACCGTTGCGGTCGAGTACGGCCCCAACGATATCGCCGTCTGAAAATAGAATGGAAGCGGGGCCGTCCCAAGGCTCCATCATAGTGGCGTAGTACCGGTATAAATCACGTTTAGCGCGGCTGAGATTTTCGTCGCCCGACCAAGGCTCGGGAATGGTAATCATGACAGCCAAAGGAAGGGGTATGCCATTCATAAGCAAAAATTCCAGAGTATTGTCTAGCATGGCGGAGTCGGAACCGGATGCGCTAATGACGGGCAATACTTTTTGCATGTCTTCTT
>CALWPV010000016.1 GCA_944383515.1 uncultured Clostridia bacterium | reverse complement strand
ATGGAACCTGCCGGCGCATCAAGACCGACACGGTATTTTTAGGCATTGGCCATAGCGCGCGCGACACGTTTCAAATGCTGCTGGAGGCCGGCGTAACGCTTCAGGAAAAGCCCTTTGCCATTGGCCTTCGTATTGAGCACCCTCAGGCTATGATTAACGCCGTGCAGTACCGTGAATACGCCGGCTCTCCCTATCTGGGCGCAGCCGATTATAAGCTCACGCATCAGGCCTCGACCGGACGAGGCGTCTACACCTTTTGCATGTGTCCCGGCGGCTATGTAGTTGCCGCCGCTTCCGAACCGCAAACGGTTGTTGTGAATGGCATGAGCAATTTTGCGCGCGACGCGCAAAACGCGAACAGCGCGCTGCTGGTCACCATCGGCCCGGCCGACTTTGCCGCTTATCGCGAGACCTACGGCGTTTTGAGCGGCGCGGGACTGCAGCGCGAGCTGGAGCATACCGCATTTACGCTAGGCGGCTCTGATTATAGCGCGCCCGTGCAGCGGGTAGACGATTTTCTGGCGCGACGCGACGCGCCGGATGCGTCTTTTGGCGATGTACTTCCGAGCTTTACCGGCCGTACGCGCATGGCCAATTTATGGGATCTGCTTCCGCCGGTGGTAGCGGCTTCGATTGCCGAGGGGATTGCCGCTTTTGACCATAAACTTCCCGGATTTGCCCGGGCAGACGCTCTTTTAACCGGCGTAGAATCACGCAGCTCTTCCCCGGTGCGTATTGTGCGCGATGCCTCAATGCAGAGCAATCTGCGCGGCCTCTACCCCATGGGAGAGGGCGCGGGCTATGCCGGCGGCATTATGTCCGCCGCCATGGACGGTATGAAGGCGGCAGAGGCTTTCATTCACAATTCGTTACAAAATTAACTTTTAAACTACACTTTCTGTTTACTTTTCTGTCTTCGACTCTTCTTTATGGTATGATGAATTTAAACTATTCGTTACCCAGTTAAGGAGGAGCCATGAATACACCGGAACATGCCAGCCCCATAACCGCGCAGTCTTTGGGCCTGCGGCTGCAAACTTTACGCGAGCGCCGTCATTTAAAACAGTGCGCGGTGGCCAAACAGATTTTCGTTTCGCCCCAGTCGTACTCTGCCTATGAAAAAGGAAAGCGCCTTCCCAATATTCTCATTTTGGTACGTCTGTCCCGCTTTCACCGGGTTTCACTGGATTATCTGGTAACCGGAGAGTCATCCTGCGTACAGCGCGACTAAGGCCTCCGCAGGCATTGCAAGCCTAAAAGCGCCGCGGGCGTCGTCTGGCGCCAAACGCCGGTACCAGTCCCATAGCGTCTGTATTTGGGGCGTCGGTACGGCAAAGGCCTCGGCCATATCCCGAATAATTTTAAGGCCATACGAAAAATCGGCGGTAAAATAACGGGAGCCCAGGTCAATGGCAAACCCATTCTCGGTTTCCTTCATTGGCGACAGCAGCCCCTTAAACGCCTCAATATGACTGATTTTTTCTGTCATAGCCTGCGGCGTTTCACTTTCATAGTGCTCCTTCAGCGATTTTACACCCGACAGATCCAGCGGAATCACCTGGCACAGCTGCTGCAGCTCCGCGTCGCAGCGCAGCATTACCTGCGACGACGCGTCGTCCCATTCTTCATAAAACAGGAAATTGCGCGTATAGCGCGTATCTGGCGTAGCCTCTTTAAACATACTATACAGCCTGCTGGTATGCAAAATAGGATTCGACGGTGTCAGCGTCACCGAAAGATAATTCGGCAGCGCCTCGCACGGCATCGCAAACATCTCGCTGACCCAGGCGGCTATCTGCCGCGCCTTTTCCGCCGGAATGGCGCCCAGCGCCAAACCGGACTTGCGCCCCAGCATATACACCGATCGTCCATACTCGTTTAGCCGGGCAATGCTGTGAACGCGCTGCAGTCCAAACAGGACGCAGCCCTTCTCCAGCAGGGGCGCAAACGCGAATTCGGCTCCGCCGCTTCCCGGCACTACGCCAATGTACTGCCCGCGCCGCGCGTAGGGCAGCATAGCGCTCGCCATTTTAGAAAAAGCCATGGCCGGCACGGTCACAAAGATTACCTCTGCCGCGTCCATGGCTTGTTGCATATGATCGGTAACATGGGCTAGCTTTCCCGTAAACAGTTTCTCGCCGCTTTCCGCCAGCACCTCCAGCTCCTGGGCAAATTTTTCTGGCTTAGAGGTATACAGCGTAACGGTATGCCCCTTATGGGCCAGTTCCGCTGCCATGAGCGTGCCAATATTGCCGCCCCCCATAATCGTGATTTGCATTCTGCTCTGCTCCTTATTCTTTGGAATTTTGTTTTCTATATTATAGCTCTACTGCTAGGTTTTTTGTCAAGCCTTATCCGCTTCTTGACTCCGTAAAGCGATCTATGCTACTATAAGCTCAGTTTTTTACCTTATTTTATTAGGAGGTTTTTTTATGACTTCTTCAATTCCTCGCAGCGAACACCCCCGCCCCGACTTTTGCCGGGACTCGTGGATAACGCTCAATGGCCTTTGGGATTTTTCTATGGGCCAGGATACGTTTGATCAAACCATTATGGTTCCCTTTGCCCCTGAAAGCAAACTCTCCGGCATTGGCGATACCGGCTTTCATCCGGTTGTTTGGTACCGCCGCTCGTTCACTGTTCCTGAGGCCATGCAAAATAGGCGCATCCTCTTGCATTTTGGCGCCGTAGACTACGCCTGCCGCGTCTGGGTGAACGACTCTTTCGTCACCTCTCATACCGGAGGACAAAGCAGTTTTTCCGTCGATATTACGCACGCTGTGCGCTTTACGGGTGAAAATACAGTGGTTGTTCGCGCGCAGGATGCGCCGCAGGCGCTGGATCAGATGCGGGGCAAACAGTTTTGGGAAGAAGAGTCTCGCGGCATTTTTTATACGCGCACAACGGGCATTTGGCAAAGTGTGTGGCTGGAGGCAGTAGACGAAGTGCATTTAGAGCAGGTACGGATTACGCCGCTGTATGACGAAAAGTCGGTGCGGTTTGACTACCAGCTTTCATGCGGCGAGCAGCATGGTCCGCTGGCTTTGCAGATTGCCATTTCCTTGCAGGGCCGGCCGGTTCTATCGGCTACCCTTCAGCCTGAGAGCCTATGCGGCTCGGCCACCTTTGTGCTCGACAGAGGCGCCCAGGTTTGGAATTTTACCGAAGAGCTCTCGTGGTCGCCTGAGCACCCGCGTTTGTTAGACGTAGAATTTCGCGTTTTAGAAGACGGCTGCTGCCGCGACATGGTGCGCTCTTATTTTGGTATGCGCAAGGTTAGCATAGAAAACGGCGTATTTTTGCTCAATAATCGTCCTTATTTTCAAAAACTGGTGCTGGATCAGGGATACTGGCCCGATGCGCTCATGACGGCGCCTACCGACGAAGCTTTTATTAGCGACCTGCAGATGATAAAAGAAATGGGATTTAACGGGCTTCGCATGCACCAAAAAGCCGAGGATCCCCGGTTTTATTATCACGCCGATCGCCTGGGCCTGCTTGTCTGGGCTGAAATTGGCTCGGCCTATCTCTATTCTCCGGATTATGCGCAGCAGTTTTACAAAGAATGGTCGGACTGCGTGCTGCGTGACTACAACCACCCGTGCATTATTGTTTGGACACCGCTGAACGAATCGTGGGGCATACTGGAAATTGACACGGATTCCATGCAGCAGGCGCATAGCCGGGCGGCTTATTATATTACCAAGTCGCTGGATGCCACCCGTTTGGTGATTGACAACGATGGCTGGGAACACACCTTTGGGGACCTGCTAACCATTCATGATTACGAAAGCGATGCCTCAGTATGGCAGACGCGCTATGCCACATTAGACGCTGTTCTGGCTATGCGCCCAGGCGGCCGAAGCCTATTTGCCTCCGGGCACGAATATCACGGCCAGCCCATTATTGTAAGTGAATATGGCGGCATTCTCCTCGCAACCGACACGGCGGAAGATTCGCAGGCCTGGGGCTATTCCAGCGATAGGGATCCTAAAGCCTACGCCGCGCACATTGCCCGCTTAAATGCCCAGCTGCTCCAATCGCCCCTTGTACAAGGCTATTGCTACACGCAGCTGTGCGATGTCGAGACAGAGCAAAATGGACTGCTTACGTACGACCGCCAGCCCAAAGTGCCTTTAAGCCTCATTGCGGCTGCCAATCAGGGTTCTCTGGATTAAATGTTAATTTTCTCTCGTTTCCGTTGATTTTTCTGTTTTACGCTCCTTTTTATGGTATGATGATTTTAAACTAAACGTTAATTTTCATGAAAGGAGCTATAAAACAATGGATTCGTCCGGTTCCATGAGTGCGCAGTCTTTAGGCCTTCGTTTAAAAGCGCTGCGTGAACAACATCATTTGAAGCAGTACGAACTTGCGGAGCTCATTTTTGTTTCGCCGCAGTCGTACTCGGCCTACGAAAAAGGAAAACGGTTGCCCAATATTTTAATTCTGTCACGCATGGCTCGTGTTTATCATGTCACACTGGATTTTTTAGTAACCGGCGATGCCTCGTGACGAAGCTGACACTGTGAAGGACAACCTGACCCAAAAAACAAAGCCGCCGGCATGAATCGATGCCGGCGATTTTGTTTTGTCATCATTCGTTACTTGTTTTGCATTTGTCAATCGACATACGGTACAACAAGATGCAATATATGTTATTGCCATACCAAACCAATACGTGAAACGATTGCTTCTATTACCCATTTATTCCCTGACATTGGCGATAACGCTCCGCTATGAGGTAAATTTACCCCTACCAAAGGACAAATTTAGCAAAGATAGAGATAAAAAAATACCTGCGCGGCAGTCTTTTGCTATATAGAGGGGTAACGATTTTCCAGTTATATGCAAAAAGGATAAAAAAGGAAAATACTGTGCCCTTTTTGCTGTGTTAGAGGAAGAAAAAGGGATATTGTATATCTCTATTCGGCCGTATTTAGCAGGGCCGCAGGGGGAGAATTATATCTATTACCTAGAGAATGGGAGTACGGTAGGGGAGAAATGCCCTGGGGCCAAGCACAACCATTGAACCCATACCCGCCATATGGTATAATAAACGCAGCATCCAGTTGGTTGTGATTTCGCGCCAAAGAGCTGCGTCTAGGAGTTCGCTTACAGCGAACTCACGCCAAATATGACATGACGTCTATAGGACGATAAGTTTGGCGCGTACGCGCCGGATTTGGTGTATTTATGGGATCTTTATATCAATAAGAGGGGACTATCGATAATGGGATTATTTAAGGACGATTCGCAAAAAACGTGGGAAAAAGCGCTGAAAGCGCTGGAAAAGGAGAAATGGGCCAAGGCTTTGCCGCTTGTTAAAAAGGTAGCCGACGAAGGGCTTAGCTCCGCTCAGTACCAGTACGCGCTGCTTCTCGAGCAGGGGCTTGGCACAGCGCCTGACGCGGCTGAAGCCGCTCTGTGGTATGAGAAGGCCGCGCAGCAAAAGCACCTGAAGGCCATGCTTACCATGGCGCGCCTTCTTCTGCAAAGCCCGGAAACATGCGGCAATACGGCCAAAGCCTATACCTGGTACCAAACCGTCTACGAAATAATGGAAAACCGATTCTTCGCAGACAGCGAGCGCGACGACCTGCAGAGCAAAATGGAAGCCATTCAAGAGAAAGCGCTGGACGAGCGCCAAACCGCCACCGACCGGGCCCACGAGGCCTATGAGGCCGAAAACTACGAAACGGCGCTTACTCTTTTCTCTGAAGCCGCCCAAATGGGCTCTGAAAACGCCATGCTAAGCTACGGTATTATGCTAGCCAAGGGCCAAGGCGCCGCCAGAGATTACGGCCGGGCATTCGGGTACATAAAAAAAGCCGCCCAAAAAGGCAGCGCCTACGCTCAGTTTCTCTGCGGCGATATGTGTTTATATGGAATGGGCATGGAAGAAAGCGCCGATCACGCCTTTAAATTTTACCTGCAAGCCGCTTACTGGGGTAACGCCGACGCCCAGTATCAGTGTGGCCGTATGTATCACGAACGGCAGGGACTCCCCCTAGACCTCGTTTCCATTGACTACGACACAGCCGCTCGCAAATGGCTGGAAATGGCTGCCGCGCAAGGCCACCAGGAGGCGGCTCAGCTGCTAGCTGACGAATTCGCCGACGCGCCTTCCATCGAAGAGCAGTACCAAAAAGCAATGGCCGCCTGCCAGGCAGGCAAACACGACGAAGCGCTTCCACTTCTTCAGCCCCTCGTAAACGCCGTTTACTTTCCTGCTACGCTGTCTTACATTCAGCTGCTGCTGGAAAAAGACGACTGGCAAAAAATAGACGACGCCATCTACGCGCGCCAGCAAGCCTATATGGACTCGCAGTACATTAAAGGCAGCCCTTACGAAGAAACCTGGAACCAAATCGAAACGCTTATGAAACCGTATGCCAACAGGTTCTTAGACGATCTTGTTCTGGGGTAAGCCAGCGCGAAAACCGGCTGTAACAGAAAAAGGCGATTAAGCTGCATTGCTTAATCGCCTTTACTTTTTACGATTCATTTAAGAATAATTGCTGAAAATTTTCTATCTGGTTATCGGGTTTTTCAAACGTGGCAAAACTGATTTTTCTTTTCATGGCCAGCATGTTAGCCAGCCTTTTAGCCAAGATCGGGTGCCTTACCATGCTCTTAGCTTCTTCCGGCCTAACCCAGGCAACCTCTACGCTTTCCTCAGACACCCTTGCCGTTCCGCTTTCATATGTGCAAATGAAGTCCATATTCACTACTGGCGGCAGCTTCATGCCCTCCAAAGCGCCATATCCATTTTTCACCGCCAAGTTCTGATATACGCCAACAAAAGTAATGGGTCTGGCTATAATGCCACTCTCCTCCCATATTTCTCTTTTGAGTCCTTCTAAAATTGCCTCGCCCTGCTCCAGCACTCCACCCGGAAACTCCCAGCCTCTGCGCTTGGATCGAATGAGCAAAACTTGATTGTCTTTATAAACCAAGCCCCCCGTTGCTATAAAATGCATAGGAAATTGCTTTGTCTCTAACCAACTATCCATTGGGGCCACCTCGCACAACCATACATTCTTTCTCCCAACAGGCAATCCCATACTGAATGATCTTTTTCATGCCCCGGCGCTTCAGGCCTTCCGCGTACTTCCTTTCTTCGATCTGGTTAAGCGCCTCGCTGCACGCCGTCTCCAGGTTTCCATTCTCCGCATATTTTAGTTCAATCACAATTCCTGTTCTTTCCGGCGTCTGAATGGAGATATCGCTATAGCCTTCCCCGCTCTCCGCATTGGATTTCACAAGCCAGCTGTCCTGGCTTTACAAAAGTCCCAGCAGCATTCCGTGATAGAAGTTTTCCTTCATGTTCCTGCGCACTGCGGTATCTCTGACACTGATCGAATCCCACAGGTAGTCGCTGAGCATCTCCTGGATTGTGGCCGTATCTCCGGCCGGAAACGCCGCACAGAAACGGCTGATTCTCGAAGTATCGGAACGTGTCACCTCGCGAAACCATTCTTCCACCAGTTCATAAAATAGTTTTCGGATCTCTCCATTAGGAATCCACAGGCGGAAGATATCCGCATCTTCCAGCTTCTCATGCATTCCTGTCAGGTAGCCAGTAGCATACAGCACACTCCATATATTCTCAATACTGTCATCGATCTCACGGTATGTCAGTTCCTGTTTGATACGTTTGGTTATCTGCCTGCCGTTTAACAGTTCTTCTACTTCGTTCTTTGTCGTCTGATTGGCCTTCTTCAACATACGGCGGATTAGGTCATTGCCGCTGGTATTGGCCCAGTAATTTTTGGGAGAAGCGCTCGGAGCAGCCAGCAGTTCGTCGCAATAATTAATGACATCCCAAGGGCAATATACATTTGTATTTCCAAAACGATATCCGTCATACCAGTCGCGGACTACATCTTTATGGGAAGACAGGCTATAGGACGCCAACATTTCATCCACTTCCCCATCGGTAAAGCCAAAGTACTCGTCATATCTGAGATCCGCAATCGTGTGTACCTTCAGATTGTTCAGACCTGTGAAAATACTTTCCTTGGAGATTCTGAGGCACCCCGTAAGCACCGCAAAGTACAGACTGTCGTTGGTTTTCAGCGCATTGCCAAGCAGGTTACGAATGAGGTTTACCATTTCTTCATAGTATCCGCCCTGAAATGCCTTATCGAGCGGAACGTCATACTCGTCAATTAGCAGGATAGCCTTTTGGCCATAATGCTTTTCAAGGAGCTGAGAAAGTATTTTTAAGCTTGTCGCCGCCATGCCTTCTGTCATGGTGTAGAATCCACCCTGCGCAGGCCCCACCTCTGTCAGCTGTGCATAAGCCTCTTTGTCATTATCAGACAGATTGACGCTGTTCTTCAAGAAATCAAACCGGCTGGCTTCATTTCCTATCAGTGTCCGCAGCGCTACAGATGCGGACTCAAAGCTCAGCCCGTCCACACTTTTCAGGCTAATGGAAATTACGGGGAATTTGCCCATGTATTTTTCACACAGGTCCTTTTCCTGCATAATTTTCAGTCCCGCAAACAGTGCCGGATCGCTTCCTATTTCAAAAAAGCATTTCAGCATACTCATAGTGAGGGACTTGCCAAACCGCCTGGGACGGGTAAACAGGTTTACCTTTCCCCAATTCTGCAAAAGCTCTTTTATGAACAGTGTTTTATCTACATAGTAAAAATCCTCAGAAAAAAATTCTTCAAAATTTTCAATCCCAATGGGAAATTTCTTTCTCACCTTCCCCGCGCTCCTTTCCGATGCCAGTGGAATAGTGCAGTTCCCCAGCTCCTCCTCTACACCTTTTGTGATCTTCGGCATTTCTCCATAAAATCACAAAAGGGGATCATCCACTGATTATGTATCCATTTTACCGATAAGCCGCAGGGCAGTCAATCCCCTCTACTTTAATCAACATGTTAACTGCCATACTTCTCTTCCGCATCTGCCATGGAGAATATCATGCCTGTATCCCGGGATCAGCTTCAGTTCCCGGTTGTGGTTCCGGTTAATATTCAGCAGCACTGCCGTCAGTTCCAGCTGTGCCTCCTTAGTTTTCACTGTGTAGAGATCCGACAGCCGCAGGATCTTCCGGTCCGGCTGTGGCTCTGCTCCGTTATAGATTTTCATCAGTGCATATCCTGTAGAAAGAAACCTCTCTGCTGTTTGATTGGAATAAAAGCATTGAGATTTCTTTCCTTTGATATGATCCGTAGAAATGTACGACAGAGCAATGCTCTTAGAAGTGTTGACAAGGATGT
>CALWPV010000015.1 GCA_944383515.1 uncultured Clostridia bacterium | reverse complement strand
GATGTGGTGATCACGAACTTAATCGAAAGCTATGACCGGCTCATGGCATTTGGTAAAAAGCATCTGAATGATACCTTCCATCTGGAGGGGATTCAGAGCGTCAGTGCCAGAGACCATATTCTGCGTGAAATTATTTCCAATCTCCTGATGCACCGTGACTTTGCAAGCGGTTATGTGGCAAAGCTTGTCATTGAAAAGAACCGCATTTATACGGAAAATGCAAATCTTTCTCACGGCTACGGGGCATTGGACATCGCTACCTTTGAGCCTTTTCAGAAAAATCCGCCGATATCAAAGGTATTCCGAGAGATCGGCCTAGCGGACGAGCTTGGCTCCGGTATGAGGAACACCTACAAATATACGAAGATGTACTCCGGCGGCGAACCGCAGTTTGTGGAGGGAGATATCTTTCGCATTACTATTCCTTTGTCCGAAGTGGCGACTGTAACGGTGGGACCGGATACTTCTGATTCCACAGATGGAACAAGAAATGGAACAAGAAATGGAACAGTAAAATTGTCCCGGACAGAGAAGCGTGTCCTCTATGAGATACAAAACAACCCGCACATAACGAAAAATGAACTATGCGTTGTTCTTGAAATCGGAAAAAGCACGGTCTCCCGCGCAACAAAGAAATTAAAAGATCAAGGCATTATTGAGCGGGTGGGATCAACAAAGGCAGGTTATTGGAAAGTGCTTGAATGACAAAGTTTGGCACTGTGCGTGCCAAACTTATGAGCGAATAAAATGAGTGTGCACACGCTTCTCTTGGGGCGGAAATGGAATCCCCAGCTTTGTCCCTACTTCTTTGTATTTTAGAAAATACGCCATGTTATGGCCCCGCGTACGCATCGTCTGCATTCCCTCCAGATCCTGTTTCACCTCGTCGGGCGATGCGCCATACACTGTATTCCAATACTGCGAGGTAATAATAGGCATCTGCATCAGACCAAAATACTGATTCAGCTGATCCCAGGTGGCCGTGATGCCCGCGCGGCGGTAAAAAATCCGCGGGATTACACGGCGCGCAGTAATCTAATGTGGGACGCCACTATAGCGGAAAACAGGATCATTAAAATGGGTAAAAAAGGCGATTTCCAGTGCCATAACATGGATCACCAGCTGGGCGCTTACGCCAACTGTAATCATGGCCAGGGGCTTGCGGTACTGCACCCCATTTACTATCGCTATATTTATCAAGAGGGACTGCCCAAGTTTGTCCGCTTTGCGGAAAATGTTTGGGGCTTGAGCCCCGACGGAAAAAGCGAGGAGCAGCTGGCGGAAGCAGGCATTCAGGCGCTGGCCGCGTTTGTTCGTGAGCTGGGGCTGCCGACAACGCTGCGCGAGCTGGGGCTGCGCGATAAAGGGCAGCTGCGGGATATCGCCAATTCGTGCGCGATTGCGGCGGGCAGCTATAAAAAGCTGACCCATGACGAAATATTTGACATTTTTAATGAAGCATGGTAAAGGAGAAGGATGAAAATGAAAAAAATAATGAGTACAATCATGGCGCTGATTGTAGCGCTGGGACTGGTAGCTTGCAGCAGTGAGCAGGGCGGGGCGCAGTCGTCTTCAGAACCTGTTCGGGCAGAGTCGTCGGTAGTAACGGCGCAGGAGATAGAGGAGTCGGCGGCGGAGGATTCGGAGGCCGTGCAAGAATCGGCAGCTGAAGAAAGCGAGGCACAGGGCGGAAAAACGTTGGTGGTTTACTATTCCGCAACGGGCAACACAGAAGAGGTGGCCGGCTATATTGCCGAGGCAACGGGCGCCGACGTATTGGAGCTGGAGCCGGTAGAGCCCTATTCCAGTGAAGATCTGAATTATAACGATTCGGGCAGCCGGGTTGTGTATGAGTACGAGAATCCGGATGCGCGGAATGTGGAGCTGGTTGTGGACAGCGTGGATAACTGGTCGGAATATGACACGATCTATATTGGCTACCCCGTGTGGTGGGGGATTGCGGCATGGCCAGTTAACGGTTTTGTAAAAGCAAATGATTTTACCGGCAAAACGGTAATTCCCTTCTGTACTTCAGCTAGCTCCGGGCTGGGTGAAAGCGGCGAGCTGTTAGCCGAAATGGCCGGAAGCGGCGACTGGCAGGAGGGCGTGCGGTTCCGTTCGGGCGTTTCGCAGGAAGACGTAGTGGCCTGGGTAGAAAGCCTGGGGCTGTAAAATAAACGGTTTAAGAAAGCAGAGATAATCCTTGCTTTTGCTTAGCCATACCGATATAATAAAAACATCAATGACTTTGAAGAACTCCGTATCTCAGGCAGATATTTTTATGGGGAGGAGGAAAAACCATGGAGCACATTGACTTTACAGAATGTCGGCGCATTTGGGGAAGGGCCTACAACGGGGCCAACGGGAAGAAAATCGCAGTGGAGTATAACGGCGCCGTTTACATGCTCAAGTTCCCGCCCTTGGCGGCAAATAAGCCAACGAAGCTGTCCTATACAAACAGCTGCCTGAGTGAGCATATTGCAAGCAGTATTTTTCGTATGTTAGGTATTCGGGCGCAGGAAACACGCCTCGGAACTTTTCAGCTGGCTGGGCAGAATAAGGTGGTTTGTGCCTGCAAGGATTTTACAGCAGGTGGAAAAATTCTGTATGACTTTTGTTCTATTAAAAATACGATTCTGGACTTGGAATATGGAGGCGCCGGAACGGAACTTTCCGATATGATGGAGAGCATAGAAAAACAGCAGTTTGTGAATCCTGTCATGCTGAAAGAATACTTTTGGAACATGTTTGTGGTAGATGCTTTTCTTGGGAATTTTGACAGGCATAATGGAAATTGGGGACTCTTATACGATCCGGCTACTCAGAGCGCGGAAATCGCTCCTGTCTTTGATTGCGGAAGCTGTCTGCTCCCGCAGGCAGATGAAAGTGTTATGAGGAGCGTTCTGCAGGACGAAAATGAACTGAACGCCAGAATCTTTCAGTTTCCCACTTCTGCCATTAAAGAACAGGGAAGAAAGATCTGTTACTACGATTTTCTCATGGCGGGCCGGCATGCGGATTGCCAAGAGGCATTGAGGCGGATTGTGCCGAAAATTCAGATGGATGCGATTCAAGATTTTCTGAATGAAGTTCCGTATCTTTCTGATTTGCAGCGTATATTTTACCAGACCTACATGCGGGCGAGGTGGGAAAAGCTTCTTCTGCCAGCCTACGAACAGGCTGTCGGTTAAAAAAGAATTAGGCACAGACTCCGAAGAGATCGGTGCTGTAGAATAGCAGGGAAACACAAAGTGGTACGGAGCAGTAATCCGTATCGCTTTTTTTGTCATAAATTTGAGAAACAGTATTGAGTTATGCCATGCTAAATATCTTCTAGTTTATGGAGAATGAATGAGAAACATGGTAAGATACAGTTACCTGGTTTGAGGTCTGGTGAGTAGAATAAGGCGGTTTCATAGAAAGGAAGGCGATGGCCTAATGAAACAGAATCAACTAGCAACTTTTTCTGCGTTACCAGAAGACAATGGACTGAAAGCGCGGTATGAGAAATACCGCAGCTTGCTGAAAGAATTTACCCTTATGAACGACGTTCTCATGCGTAATGTGTTTAAAGAGAGAGCGTGTACCGAGTATGTCCTTCAGATCATTATGGGCAAGAAGGATTTGAAGGTGAAAAATCAGGTGATTCAGCAAGATTATAAGAACCTACAGGGACGGTCGGCCATATTGGACTGCGTGGCAATGGACGCAGAGGGCAGGTACTACAATATAGAAATTCAGCAGGACAATGAGGGGGCTTCGCCGAAAAGAGCGCGGTATTATAGCGCGCTCATGGACATGAATACGCTGGAAGCGGGAGAGGCATATGAGAAGCTACCCGAAAGCTATGTCATATTTATAACCCGTAACGACGTATTAGGCCATGGTCAGGCACTGTACCATATAGAGAGAAAGTTAGACGAAGTGCCAGAGGTTTTCGGAGACGGGTCATATATTCTCTATGTCAATAGCGGTATTCAGAATGAAACAGAGCTAGGGCGCTTAATGCATGATCTGCACTGTAAAAGGGCAGAAGAAATGTATAGCGTGGTTTTAGCGAAGCGCGTGAGCATGTTAAAAGAGAGAGCGGAGGGAGTGGAAAGTATGTGTAAAGAAATGGAGAAGATTTATCAGGAAGGTTTTGTACTGGGTGAAACACGGGGTGCTAAGCAAGGTTTTGAGTGGGGGGCTAAGCAGGGGTTTGAGCGTGGCATGCTGGAAGCGAAGCGAGAGCATGCGTTGTCCATGGCTAAAATTGGGCTAACGGTAAAGCAAATTGCCGAGGTAGTCAAGGTGGAAGAGAGCGTTGTTGAAAAATGGTTAGCCGACAGTCTATCTGCCGTTCAATAATTAAAAAGATTTGCCTAAAGAAAAACTCCCTTTTTTGGGGTACCCTCCGTAAGGAAAGTGCCCCAAGGCTTGTCTATATGTTTAGCAAGCATCGGATTTTGCCACTGAAGATCCATAGAAAAGCACCATCTAAAGTAAATTCTTTAGATGGTGCTTTTCCGCCCACGCAAGGAGGACAGTTATAAACTGAAAT
>CALWPV010000014.1 GCA_944383515.1 uncultured Clostridia bacterium | reverse complement strand
ATGTACAGTATAGTAAATTCCTTTTTTAATTCATTGTCAGAATTAGAGTTTGCTGATAAGACTGGAGCGGAAGAGGGGATGTATTTATACACGATGCAAAAAGAAGAGATTTCTAATGTAGAATTGTATTCTAGGCTTTATGAAGAAGCAGTTATTCCTTCTGTGGCGGGTTTTTACTTTGAGCCGGCGCCTGTGGAAGAGGAAATAGAAGCGATATGGAAAGTATATAGTGCAAGTCCTGCTAGGCGAAAAATGACTGCGCATGGAAGCAGACTTAATAATGCAACTTTCACGGAAGACCTGAGGCAGCTGGAGGAAGACATGGAAGCAGCCGGTCTGAATGAGGTATTGGCAGAGCTGCAGCGGCAGTTAGAAGAATGGAAAGCAGCGCAATAGAAAGGAGGGCAGCGCCAAATGAGAAAAATGGTAGTAGGACTGTTCGGAATGATATTGCTATTACTTTCTTCTTGTTCTTCCAATATAAATACCGATGTTAATAATGAAATGCCAGAGGCAAATATAAATTCGGAAATAGGTCATGAAAGTTCTTCTGTCCTTCCCGTTGTAGAGGACGGCGTGGCCCTCTGGCGTTTTACGCCGTCAGGTGACACCCCGGTGCTGACAATAGGAGTTGTATCCCACATTGTGTCAGCTGATACATGGCAGGAAGCCTGGGAGGCACTAACGGAGTATACGCAGAAGACATGGGGGCTTTCTGTGGAACTAATTATTTACCAGCTCATAGAAAAAGACAATTTAGAGTTGGAAAAGAAAGCGGTGCAGAGCTGTTTGTCCGAAGACATCGATATTTTTACCGCTTCGCTTTCTCAGCGTAGCGTTATTGATATGGAGTCCTTTATCGACTTAGGACAGGAGCCGTATCGTGAGGAACTAGAAGCTGTTTTTGCTCATTATCCGGAGAAATATTGGGAGTATGTGGAAAAACAATGGGGCGGTCTCTATAGTGTATCGAATACGGTGAATCTGCACGGCAATGTTACGGTGGATCTCAATATATATCATACAGAAATGGATCCCTTAGGATTTGAGTGGGACGGAATGAAAGCAATCGGGTACACTTGGGAAGACTGGGAATATGTCTTTACTGAGTGGCATGAATCAGAGTGGAATGAAGCGGGAAGTTTCATATCTATTGAAGAAAGTAATCCCAATCTGTTTTTAAACTATTTGATCCCTGAAACCCATTGTCAAGTGATAGCGCCTGGAGTTGGCATTAACTTGGAAACAGGAGAAGCTGAAAAAATACTAGAAATGGAAGCGATACAAGAGAGAATGCAGCGTTACCAGAACTGGATGGATCAAGGCTGGGTAAGCGAAGGGGGAGGAGGTCTTGTTCAGGGTATGAGTCATGGATATGGTATAGCTGCATTGCAGGCTGAAAGCATAACGGAATACGGAAGAGATGAATACTGGCACTATCCAGTGTCAGAAAAACCAGTCTATTATGCTGTCAACATGGACGGCTATTATGGGTTAGACTTTACAGGGATTCCTCAAAACAGCGGAGATATGAATTTGGCAATAGAGTTTCTTCAGCACATGGGAGAATCACCGGAGCTGCGAGAAAAAATGTACAGTATAGTAGAGTCCTTTTTTAATTCTTTATCAGAATCAGAGTTTGCTGATCAGATTGGAGTGGAAGAGGGAATGCAATTGTACACGATGCAAAAAGAAGAAATTTCTAATGTAGAATTGTATTCCAGGCTTTACGAAGAAGCAATCATTCCTTCTGTGGCGGGTTTTTACTTTGACCCGGCGCCTGCGGAAGAGGAAATAGAAGCGATATGGAAAATATATAGTGCGAGTCCTGCTAGGCGGAAAATAACGATTCATGGAGGCGGGCAGAATAATGCAACTTTCACGGAAGACCTGAGGCAGCTGGAGGAAGACATGGAAGCAGCCGGTCTGAATGAGGTATTGGCAGAGCTGCAGCGGCAGTTAGAAGAGTGGAAAGCAGCGCGGCCAGAGTAGGAAAATAATATTGAGGAATGGAGATTATTATGAAACACCGAATTCGAAAATCATGGTTTTCCCTTATGGTTAGTTTATTGCTGATGCTTACTTTTTTATGCGGGGGCTGCAGGCAGACAAGACATAATCAGGAAAACAGTGTTAGCGCAGAAGAAACTGCTACGGCGCCGCTGCAGGTATACCTTATGGGCCACGGTAACCAATATAGCTCAGAAGAAGGCGATGTCATTGAGTATTCGATTCCGGTAACCATTGGCCTAGAAACAACATGGTATATGCCAGGCTATGCACAGGGAAACCCCATTTATCAAGCCCTGCTGGATTATGCGGAAGAGGCGCAAATTGAAGTGCAGGTTACCTTCTTTGACAATTCAGTGGATATGCTTCAGCAAATGAGAGACAACACTTCGCAGGGAATAGGCCCTGATTTGGTGCTCCTTGTGAAGCAGTTCAGCGCGGAAGCGCCGGAAAGCTGGCACAGCCTACTGGCCAATGGAGTTTTTGAGGATTTGAGCCCTTATCTGCAGCTGGACTCGCAGCAGTATTACGAAACCGTGCTGCAAAGCGGGCAGTACGAAGAGCAGCAGTATTTAGTTCCTTTTTTGTTTGATCTCAGCGGTTTTGTCACGTCGGAGGAATTTCTACAAGAGGTGGGGCAAGCCGTCCCCTCAGAGCAGGCCAGTTATGAAGAAATTCTCAATCTCTTTGAGCAAACGTGCATAACGCTGCAACAAACGCCGTCTAAGCTAGCCCTTTATGAGGGCACCACCATATGGGATTACTATATTATGGACGTTGTAATGGCGGCTGCCGGCTACGCCGGCTTGGAAGAAAAAGCCCTCATTTCTGAAGAAACCGTAATACAAACGCTGGAACTCATGCGGGAGTTTTTGGCGCAAGACTGGCAGCTGGTACCGGGTTATATGGAGAATTCGTTTGAAGACAACCGGAAGGGAGATATACTCTATAATCGTTTTAATTTAGGCCCTATGTATGCGCAAGATCCGGAGTATAAAAGAGAAATGCTGGGTATTATGCTAGGCGGCGGTTTTGGAGGGCATTTTGCCTGCAGCAGTTTAGTTATGCAAGCCTATGCGCTGCAAACGTACTACGGCGAAATGGATGAACAAGTAGTGGTACGGGGAATTCCTATGGTAGAGGCCCCCGGAACCTATACGGCGAATGTAACGGCGCTTGGTTTTTCGCCGGTGGGCTCAGATAATGTGGCAGGGGCCGCCGCGTGCTTACAGTATTTATTAGATTATGATTATCCGCCGGAAATTGGTATTTCGGTTAATCGAGAACGAGTGGAAGAAGATCTGACCATGTTATGCAATGCTACGACAGAGCTGTATATTCAGCCTCGTTATAACCCTTTGGCAGACGAAGCGGTGCAGGAAGAATTGTTTAATCAGAGTAAGGTGCTTTTTGACCCTATGCAGGAAGAGGTAGCGCAGACTTTGCGAGAGCTTTTAGACCATATAGGAGGGGCTTCACTTCCTTATGGAAGAATTATGGAAGGCCTGAAAACGAGACTGGAAGCCTATTGGAACGAAGAAATGAGCGCGCAGGAAGCAGCCAGAGACATCTGCGTTATGCTAAATGAATTTTGGGGCGTAAAAGAATAAGGTAAGAGAATACAAGAAGAGCCATTGCTCCCTACTTGGCAATGGCTCTTTTTTTTATAGCTTTATAACATAAATTGGTTAATGTCGGCCACGGTAAACTGATCGCCGATACGGCGCAGCTCGCCTAGCACACGGTTAATTGCCAGCTCCGATTGGTACCAGTTTTCTTTCGTAATGTCGTAGCCGGTAACGGGAATCACTAAAATGTCCACCGCTGGAAACGCCGCCTGGTAGGCCATGAGGCAGCGGCGGGCATGAAAGGCCTTACACACGAGCAGCGCTTTGCGCACCGAAATTTGGTGTTCGTCCACCACCTGTCTGGCGTAAATCGCGTTTTCACGGGTAAATGAAGACTCTTTCTCACCAATAATGGCCGATTCGGGCACATCGTTCTTTTGCAGTACGTCCATAAAGAAATCGTATTCGGTCTGGTAATCACCGTTGTAGATTTTGGCTTTCGATTTAGGGCCGGGAAATTTTCCGGTGGTAATGCTAACGCCACCGCTAATTAAAATGAGCGGCGCGTAATCTTGGTGGTATAGCTGAGCCGCCGTTTCAGCCGGCTCCGGGTAAGAACCACCGGCTACCAGAATAATGTCGGCCGGCTCCGGCGTATCCGATACAAAAATAAAATCGCTAATGTCTTGAATAATTTGATTCATGCCTAAGCCTCCTTAGCGTTACGCCTGAAACAGCTCCGCTGCACGGCGCAGAATTTGCTGGCTTTTTAACGGGATGCGGCCCAGTCCGTCGGGACCGACATTCAGCAGATAATTGATGCCCAAACGGCCTAGCTTCTGCCGGTTAGCCGCAATGGTTTCAGCGCTTTTCCAGTCTTGATCCCATGCGCAATAGCCCCACGAATGGTTAATGGTAGCGGCCGTCTCATATAAGCCATAGGGTGAAGGTTTAAAACCGTTAATCTCATTCATGGCCGCTTCGGCCACCGCAGCATTTTCCGGCACCGCAGACGGAATCTCGTTGTCTCCCAGCGACACGTAGTCATAGGCGCCATTACCCAGACGCGAGTTAATCAGACAGTCCGGCTGATAGCGCTTAATCGCGTCGTATAGCTTTTGACTCTGCTCTTGGCGCAGCGTCATGGGCATATCAAACCAGATCAGGCAAAGCTCGCCATAGTTTTGCAAAAGCTCTTCTACCTGCGGGTAAATTTTATTTTCAAAGCAAATGTCAAAATTCTTTTTCGACTTATCCGGAAAATCCCAGCTGTTTTCCCAGGTTACGCCCTGCGCCGTAGCCGGGTCGGACAAATAGCCGCCGCCGTGTTCCTCGTGCCAGTCAAGATCCTGTGAATAATACAGGCCCATTTTTAAACCGTGTTTATAACAGGCTTCGCCAATTTCCGCGACCACGTCGCGGCCAAACGGCGTAGCGTCAACCACATTGTAGGCGTCAACCTTAGAATGGAACATGGCAAATCCGTCGTGGTGTTTACTGGTTACGACAAAATACTGCATGCCACATTCTTTGGCAAGGCGCACCCACGCGTCCGCGTCAAAATAGACGGGGTTAAACGCTTTGGCTAGCTGAGCGTAATCGGCATTAGGAATAGCCAGGTTGGCCTGAATCCATTCGGCGTAGGGACCGCTGAAATGATCGCGCCATTCGCCGGCCAGCAGCGAATACAGGCCCCAGTGAACCATCATACCGTATTTGGCTTCTTTAAACCACTGTTTCATATCCATATGTTTATTTCTCCTTTTTGCTAACGTTGATTGCCCCTATTGTATCAAGGAACACGAGGACATGCAAGTAAAAAAACAGATTGGTACTGGCAGAATTTTGACAAATGTGGTAAACTAGGTAAGTATTTGCGTATTAAATAGAGGGGAGATTACTCACATGAAACAACACCGAAAGCGGGGCGACCGCAAAGACGGACGGCTTTTGCGGGATTTAGACGCGCTCCACTTCATTACGGGCATTATTTATCCCAATCGTTGCGATAATGAGGCATACATAGCGGAAACCGTGGATTTAACCAATATTACAGCTTATTTAGAAGAAAAAAATAAAGAGAATCCGCAGTTTCGGTATACTTTTTTCCACGTAGTTGTTGCGGCGTTACTCAAAACCATTACGCTGCGTCCCCATATGAACCGCTTTATTGTTAACGGCAATTTTTATCAGCGGAACGAAGTATCCGCTTCTTTTATTGTGAAAAAGCAGTTTTCGGATCAAGGCGGTGAGGCGCTGGCGTTTTTGCACGCGAAAGAAGACGATACCATGGATTCTATTCATGAAAGTATCTTTCGGCAGGTAAGCCGTGCGCGCTCCGATAAGAGCGCGTCTACGGAAGACAGCATGGATTTCTTAAATAAAATTCCGCGTGGTCTCAGTAAATTTTTAATTCATATTATTATGTGGCTGGATAAGCACGGCTGGGTACCGCATTATTTAATTGCGGACGATCCGTATTACAGTTCTGTAGTGATTTCTAACCTGGGTTCTATTAAGCTGCGGAGCGGTTACCATCACCTGACTAACTGGGGGACATGCTCGTTATTCTGTGTTATTGGCGAGAAAAAAATGACCCCTGTTTTTCGAGAAGATGGAAGCTATGCAATGCGGGAGACGCTAGATCTGGGACTAACCATTGACGAACGGCTGGCAGATGGGTATTACTATTCTAAGTCGGTCAAATTATTAAAATATTTGCTTCAAAATCCTCAGGAGCTAGACAAGCCATTATCACAGGAGGTTGATTATGAGTAAACGTACTACGTTAAAAGCACCATGGCTGAGCAGCCGCGATCCCGGCGTACCGGCTTCGCTTCATTATTCGAAGAGAACCATGTGCGGCGAAGTGGAGCAGATGGTTAAAAAGTATCCATCGTACATAGCCTATGAGTTTATGGGCAAAACCACTACGTATGCACAGATGTGGGACAAAATTGTGGCCTGCGCCAAGGCGCTGAAAGCTATGGGCATTCGCGAGGGCGATAAAGTGACTATTTGTATGCCCAATACGCCCCAGACGCTGTGCATGTTCTACGCCGTGAATATGGTAGGGGCTATTGCCAATATGATTCACCCGCTGTCGGCGGAAAGTGAAATTGCCTTTTATTTGCGCGATTCTAATTCGGTGGCTGCTATTACGCTGGATCAGTTTTACCCCAAGTTTGAAAGCGTATTAAAAGCGGTTAACCTACCCAATCTGATTATAACCTCGGTAAAAGACGAGTTAAAGCCGCTGCTGAAAATTGGTTTTGCGCTGACTTCTGGGCGTAAGATTGCCCGAGTTCCTAATAAAGCGGGCGTAATTAAATGGAAAGACTTTTTGCGCCGCGGCGAGCATGTAGAAATTTATCAGGTGAAGCGGAAAGCGGAAGATCCGGCGGTCATTCTGTATTCTGGCGGCACCACGGGCGTTAACAAAGGAATTTTGCTCAGCAACCTCAACTTCAACGCGCTGGCGGCGCAGGTGCTGGCTACTAACCCCTTCTTTAAGCCCGGCGATACCATGCTGGCTGTAATGCCCATGTTTCATGGCTTTGGACTGGGTATTTCGATTCACTGTATGATGGCGGGAGGCGGGCAGTGTATTTTGGTGCCGCGGTTTACCCCGCAGACATATGCTAAGCTGATTGTAAAGCATAAGCCCAATTTAATTGCCGGCGTACCGTCTCTGTTTGAGGCGCTGCTGCGGATTGACACCATGAAAGACGCCGATCTTTCATGTTTAAAAGGTGTTTTCGCCGGTGGCGATTCTTTATCGGTTGAGCTGAAAAAGCGGTTTGACCAGTTCCTTAAGGATCATGGCGCCAGCATCAGTATTCGCGAGGGATACGGCACTACCGAATGCGTGACGGCCAGCTGCCTTACCCCTATTCATAAACAAAAAGAAGGCAGCATTGGTATTCCCTTCCCCGATACTTTTTATAAAATTGTGCAGGTAGGTACCGAAAAAGAAGTGCCCTATGGCACAGAAGGCGAGATCTGCCTCACGGGTCCTACGCGTATGATTGAATATGTGAATCAGCCGGAGGAGACCGCGCAAACGCTGCGCACCCACGCCGACGGGCATGTATGGATTCATACCGGCGACCTGGGCGTTATGGACGAAGAAGGGTTTGTTTATTTCCGCCAGCGGATCAAACGGATGATTGTTACCAATGGATATAATGTGTATCCGTCGCAGATAGAAAACATTTTGGACGGCCACGAATATGTGCAGATTAGCTGCGTGATTGGCGTACCGGATCCGATTAAAATTCAAAAGGTAAAAGCTTTTGTAGTGCTGAAAAAAGGTTATGTGCCAACAGAGGCCTGCAAAAACACGTTAATGGAGTATTGCCGTAAGCATATTGCGAAATATGCGATGCCCTATGATATTGAGTTTCGCGAAGAGCTGCCCAAGACCTTAGTAGGTAAGGTAGCCTACCGCATTCTTGAGGAAGAAGAGAAAGAAAAACGGGAGGGTAAAAAATGACGAAGATTGATGTAATTTCGGGTTTTTTAGGCGCCGGCAAAACGACGCTCATTAAAAAGCTGATTGCCGAGGCGTATCAGGGAGAAAAACTGGTACTCATTGAAAATGAATTCGGTGAGATTGCGATTGACGGCGGCTTTTTGCAGGAAGCCGGCGTGCAGATTACCGAAATGAATTCCGGCTGCATTTGCTGCAGCCTGGTGGGCGATTTTCGCGAGGCCCTGCAGAAGGTGTTAACGCAGTTTCACCCGGACCGGGTGCTCATTGAGCCCTCAGGCGTGGGTAAACTGAGCGATGTAAAAAAGGCAGTGCTGAACCTACATGTAGAGGGAGCGCAGCTGAATAGCTCGGTTACCGTGGTTGACGCGAAAAAGTGCAAAATGTATTTAAAAAACTTTGGCGAGTTTTTTGGCGATCAGGTAGAGAGCGCCGGATGCCTTGTGCTGAGCCGCACCGCGGGACTAGCGCAGGAGAAGCTTGACGAATGTCTGGCTCTGTTAAAAGAGCATAACGCGAAGGCTACCGTGATTACAACGCCCTGGGACGAGCTGACGGGCGAGCAGATTGCTGCCGCTATGCAGCGGACGGAAACGCTGGAGGGCGAAATGGAAAAATTGTTAATGGAGCAGGAACATGATCATGCGCATCATGACCACGAGCACTGCCATTGTCATGATCACGACCACGATCACCACCATGAACACGATCATGGGCATGACCATGACCACGATCACCATGAGCACCACCACCACGATGCCGACGAAATTTTTGGCAGCTGGGGCATGGAGACGGCGCGCCGCTTTACAAAGGAAGAAATTGAAACGGCGCTTGGCGAGCTGAGCAAGACCGAGATTTACGGTCAGGTTCTTCGGGCCAAAGGTATTGTGGCCGGAACAGGTGGCGAGTGGATTCATTTTGATTATGTGCCGGAAGAGCAGAGCGTGCGCACGGGCCATGCCATTGTGACCGGACGCCTTTGCGTGATTGGGGCTCATATTCACGAAGAGGCGCTGAAGGAGCTGTTTGCATAAAATGCCGAAACAAAAGGAAGAGATGCCGGTATATTTGTTTACCGGCTTTTTAGAAGCAGGAAAGACGCAGTTTATTTCCGGTGTGTTAAAAGATCCGCAGTTTACGGGCGGCGAGCGAACGTTGCTTCTCGTATGCGAGGAAGGCGAAAACGAATACGACAAAGACGGCCTGACGCAGGCCGGGGTATTTGTGGAGAGCATAGAAAATGAGTCGGATTTAACGCCCAAGGTGCTGGAATATTTGGAAGACAAGCATAAGGCCACGCGCATTCTGGTAGAATACAACGGCATGTGGCTTTTACAGTCTTTGTTTACCAATATGCCGCCGCACTGGACCATATATCAGGAATTTCTGTTTATTGACGCGACCACGTTTACCATGTATAACGCGAATATGCGAAATCTTATGGTCGACAAGCTGGCCAGCTGCGATTTGGCGGTTTTTAACCGGGTTACGCAGGCCATGGATAAAATGGAGTTTCATAAGCAGGTTCGCGGCGTGAGCCGCCGGGCGCAGATTGCGTATGAGTATGAAGACGGTACAACGGAGTACGATGAAATTGAAGATCCGCTGCCGTTTGATTTAGAGGCGCCGGTGGTGAAGATTGAAGACGAGGATTATGCCATTTGGTACCGGGATCTGGCGGAAGAAATGAAGAAGTACAGCGGTAAAGTGCTGGAAGTCAAGGGGCAGGCGGTGCTGAACCGGCGGAGCATGCCGGGGGTATTTGCGTTTGGCCGCCGGGTAATGACCTGCTGCGTAGAGGATATTCAGTTTGCCAGCTTTTTGGCTACGTGTACGCCGCAGGCAATGCCGCAAAATGGTCAGTGGTATGTGCTGCGGTGTAAAGTGCAGATTAAGTTTCATAAGTTATATGGCCAGAAGGGGCCGGTGCTGCAGGTGATGGCGTTAACGCCGTGTGATCCGCCGGAAGAAGAAGTGGCTACGTTTTTTTAACTTCTTTACAAAGCCGGGGTGTTTGTGCTATACTGCATAGCGCAAGATAAGTGAATAAGCACAACTCATCGGGGGAAACGGGTAAGAGACGGTGTCTTACGCGTTTTACCCCCGCTGCCGGGCCCATGGGTTCGGGGATAAGGAAACGGCGGTGCAATTCCGCGGCAACAGCCATTACCGTATAGTCGGAATGCTTATCGTTTTGTGTCTGGCTAAAAAGCTCTTGGGCAAAGAAGAGCGGGCCCTTAGGCAGGAGCAGGCTGCCTAATTTTGTGTACCGTTTTTTAGAAGAGATTTTTGGCTTTATCCTTTTCGTGCAAATTAAATACGAAAGGACTTTTTTTATTTATGAAGAAACATGTAATGAAAAGCGTTTCCGCGCTTTTTTTGTGCCTGGCTCTGATTTTTAGCCTGGCCGGCTGCGCACAGGAGACGCAAAACGAATCCTCGCAGAGCTTGCAGGAGTCGTCAGTGGTAACAACGGAATCTTCGGCGGCGGATTCTTCGCAGGAAAGCGCTGCTCAGGAGGAATCTTCACAGGCGGGCGAGGCTTCGCTGTGGGATACCGCGCTTTATACAGAAGATACCGAACTGGGCGAAGGCGCTAAGGATCTTCTCATTGTAGTAGAAGCGGAAGATCAGAAGATTACCTTTACCATTCATACCGATGCGGAAACCGTGGGCGACGCGCTGGTAGAAAATGAATTGGTTGAAGGCGATGAAGGCGAATATGGCCTGTATATTACGGCTGTCAATGGTATTACGGCTGATTACGACGCCGATCAGGCGTACTGGGCCTTTTACCAGAATGGCGAATACATGAACACCGGCGTGGACGCTACGGAGTTTACCAGCGGTGATCAGTATGAGCTTGTCTACACCAAGGGCTGATACAAGGCTGCGGCCCATTGAGCTAACGATATTTGCCATGCTGGGAGCCCTTATGTACTGTTCCAAAGTCGTTATGGAGTGGGCCCCTAACATTCACCTGCTCGGAATGTTTACCATGGTGTATACGTTAGCGTACCGAAAAAAAGCGCTGATTCCTATTTATGTATACGTATTTTTAAACGGTTTTTTTGCCGGCTTTAATGCCTGGTGGATTCCCTATTTGTACATATGGACTGTTTTATGGGGTGTAACTATGCTTTTGCCGAAGCAGATGCCTAAAAAAGTGCAAATGGTTGTATATCCGCTGGTTTGTTCGCTGCATGGTCTCTGCTTTGGTACGCTCTACGCGCCCGCGCAGGCGCTTATGTTTGGGCTGAACATGCAGCAGACGCTGGCATGGATTGTGGCGGGGCTTCCTTGGGACGTGGTGCATGCGATCGGCAATGCCGGCGCGGGCCTGCTCATTGTACCCCTAACCAGTCTCTTACGCCGGCTGAATCGGCAGCTGATCCGATAAACAAAAGCAAGCAAGGCTCTTGTCCCGCTGAAGGACAAGAGCCTTGTTTAGTTAGCTGACAATAGTGTAAATTGCTGCCTTTTAGCTATCAGCTGCCCTTCTCGTTCCAGCTGGCTGATTACAGTGGACAAACCGCTGCGATCCACCTCCAGAAAATCCGCCAGCTCCTGGCGATTATACGGAATACAAAAGGTAGACGAGCCCGCGGTGAGCGCCTGCTGCTGCAAATAGGTTAGGAGCTTTTGGCGCGTAGAGCGCTGAGAAAGAATTTCCAGTTTTTGGTTCAGCAAAAGGTTTTGAGCCGCTAAAGCTTGCAGCAGATGAAGAATAATGCGGCTATGAAACACACAGGCCTGGCTGCAGGTGGTAATTAGGCGCCGAAAATCCAGCAGCAGCACGGTACAATCGGTTGTGGCAACCACACTGACAGACAGCGGCAGATCGCTTTGGCAGGCGAAAGCTTCGGCAAAAATCTGCGCCGGCCCCAACGAGGTAACAATACTGCGGTTGCCTTCGTAATCTATCCGCGAAATTTGCGCGCTGCCGCGTAGTAAAACGCCAATAGCCTGCGCATGGGCGCCCTGCGCCAAAATGACCTGGTTTTTAGCATACTCGGCCGGCTGGGCGTTGAGGCAGCCGAGAACGTCTGACAGCTCCGCGTCGTTCAATCCCTGAAATAATACAGAACGGCGTAAAATGGGAAAAAATTCTTGCATACCATCTCTCCTTTGTTGAAAATTCAACATACAACCGAAGCCAAGTATACTATACTAGGCGTATCTTTGCAAGATAAAGCGCTTTGAAATGGAGGATTCTTATGATTAGACAAATTATAAAAATAAATGAAGAGCTTTGTAACGGTTGCGGCGCTTGCGCTACGGCCTGCCATGAAGGGGCCATTGGTATGGTTAATGGTAAAGCTAGGCTGCTGCGCGAAGATTATTGCGACGGGTTAGGCGACTGTTTGCCCGCATGCCCTACCGGAGCTATTACGTTTGAAAAACGCGAGGCACCGGCCTATGACGAAGTGGCGGTAGAGCGGAGCAAAACAAAAAATTGGCCGCTGCAGCTCAAGCTGTCTCCCGTTAAAAGCCCGTCTTTTGACAATGCCGATCTGCTGATTGCCGCGGACTGCACGGCCTATGCCTATAGCAATTTTCACCAGGAGTTTATGCGCGGGCGCATGACGCTGATTGGATGTCCCAAGTTAGACAGCGTCGATTATAGCGAAAAGCTGACGCAAATTTTTATGGCAAACGAGATTCGCAGTATTACGCTAACGCGCATGCAGGTTCCCTGCTGCGGCGGACTGGAAAATGCGGTGAAGCGGGCTATTGAGGCCAGTGGTAAGGACATTGCGCTGCGCGTTGTTACTATTGCTACGCGAGGTGAAATTCTTGCATAACACGGGTTTGGAAGCAGAAAAGAAGCGCCTGTTAGGCGCGCTGATTGGCTTTGCGAGGGCTTCGGAAAATAATGAAGATTTATTAACCGGGGCCATGCTGGATTGTGTATGGGACTCGCTGGCCGCGCTGAGAGGCGAGCGGCCGGCAGAGCCTTGTATAGAAAGCCTGGCGGAGGCAAAACAGGTTTTAGTACCGGATTGCATGCAGTGCAGCGCGCCTTGCGGCCGAACCGATGACTATGCGGTAGATAGAATGGAGCAGCTGGAAGAGAAAGAAAGAGCAGCAAAATATAATTTGCTGCAGCGGCTGACCCACTGCCCGCAGGGAGCGCTGGAGACAGGTCTTTTGCTTCGGGCGTTATACGCTCTGGGTATGGAAGATATTGGCGAAACCTATGTGCAAAGGCTGCAAAACGAGGTGGAGAACAGTTTGCGTATGAAGGCATAAATCGCTGTTTTTTCTTGCCAAGTGACGGGATTTTTTTTATAATAAGAGAAAGGCAAGAAAGGAATAGATTATGAACAACTTATACGATAACGAAGATTTTTTTAATGCCTATGCGCAAATGCCGCGTAGTAAAGAGGGGCTGCGCGCCGCGGGAGAGTGGCATCAGTTGCAGCCTTTAATTCCAGACGTTACGGGCCGCGCGGTGCTAGATCTAGGCTGTGGCTACGGGTGGCATTGCCGCTACGCGGCTGAGCATGGAGCGCGGTATGTGCTGGGGCTGGATATCAGCCATAAAATGATTGAAACCGCTCGCGCGCAGGACACGGCGCCGTGCATTGAATACCGGGTATGCGGGCTAGACGAATATGACTACCCCGCTGGCCAATATGATCTGGTTATTTCTAATTTGGTGCTGCACTATGTTAAAGATTTAGAGGCTGTTTACCAAAAAGTGTACCAGACGCTAAAGCCGGGCGGCATCTTTTTATTTAATATTGAGCATCCGGTGTTTACGGCCGGCGTGCGGCAGGACTGGGTGTATGACAAAGAGGGAAAGCCGCTATACTGGCCGGTTGACCAGTACTATTACCCCGGCACGCGTAGCGTGCAATTTTGGAACATACGGTTAGTAAAGAGCATCATACGCTGACTCAAATTCTTATGGGGTTAATTCACGCCGGGTTTACGCTTCAGGTTGTTGAAGAAGCCATGCCCGATCCGTCTATGCTGCATTTGCCTGGCATGGCCGACGAGATGCGCAGGCCCATGATGCTGCTTGTATCGGCCCGAAAGGAGTAAAATGTAGGTATCTTGTCTATTGACAAAAAAGGAACAAAGTGGTAGACTTAAGCAGGATATTTTGATAGAATACCTATCATTTGGCCAATTGTATATTAAGGAGGTAATTCCCGAATGAAGACGATTGATTTAACTAAATATGGCATCACTGGTACCAGTGAAGTCGTATACAATCCTTCTTTTGAGACCCTGTTTGAGGAAGAGACGAAACCGGGCCTGGAAGGGTTTGAAAAGGGACAGGTCAGCGAACTTGGCGCTGTCAATGTTATGACTGGTATTTATACCGGCCGTTCTCCTCAGGACAAGTTTATTGTCATGGACGAGAACTCGAAAGACACCGTTTGGTGGACTTCTGACGAATATAAAAACGATAACCATCCGGCTTCCGAAGAGACTTGGAAGGTCGTTAAAGAGTTAGCTCTGAAAGAGCTTTCCAATAAGAGACTGTTTGTAGTTGACGCTTTCTGCGGCGCAAACAAAGATACCCGTATGGCCATTCGCTTCATTATGGAAGTGGCTTGGCAGGCTCACTTTGTAAAGAATATGTTTATTCGTCCTACAGAGGAAGAGCTGGAGAATTTTGAGCCTGACTTTGTAGTATACAACGCTTCTAAAGCTAAAGTTGAGAACTACAAAGAGCTGGGCCTGAATTCCGAGACTGCCGTTGTCTTCAACATTACCAGCCGTGAGCAGGTTATCCTGAATACTTGGTATGGTGGTGAAATGAAGAAAGGTATGTTCTCCATGATGAACTACTACCTGCCGTTAAAGGGTATTGCGTCTATGCACTGCTCTGCTAACACAGATCTGAACGGTGAAAATACTGCGATCTTCTTTGGTTTGTCCGGTACTGGTAAGACCACGCTGTCTACCGATCCTAACCGTCTGCTGATCGGCGACGACGAGCATGGCTGGGACGACAACGGTATCTTCAACTTTGAGGGCGGCTGCTATGCTAAGGTTATTAACCTGGACAAAGAGTCTGAGCCCGATATTTACAACGCTATTAAGCGTAATGCTTTGCTGGAGAACGTAACGGTTGCTGAAGACGGCACGATCGACTTTAACGACAAGAGCGTTACCGAGAATACTCGTGTTTCTTATCCGATCGACCATATCGAGAAGATTGTACGTCCGGTATCTGCAGCGCCGGCAGCTAAGAATGTTATTTTCCTGTCTGCCGATGCATTTGGCGTACTGCCTCCTGTATCTGTTCTGACTCCTGAGCAGACCGAATACTATTTCCTGTCTGGTTTCACCGCTAAGCTGGCTGGTACCGAGCGCGGCATTACCGAGCCTACTCCTACTTTCTCTGCTTGCTTTGGACAGGCATTCCTGGAGCTGCACCCGACCAAATATGCAGAAGAGCTGGTTAAACGTATGAAAGAGAGCGGTGCGAAAGCATATCTGGTAAATACCGGTTGGAATGGTACGGGCAAACGTATCTCCATTAAAGATACCCGTGGTATCATTAACGCAATTCTGGACGGTTCCATTAACAATGCTCCGACCAAGAAGCTGCCGATCTTCAATTTCGAGATCCCGACCGAGCTTCCGGGTGTTGATCCGGCTATTCTGGATCCTCGCGATACCTATGCGGATGCTTCCGAGTGGGATGCAAAGGCTAAAGACCTGGCTAGCCGCTTCCAGAAGAACTTCGTTAAATACGAGAACAACGAAGCTGGTAAAGCTTTGGTTCCGGCTGGTCCTCAGCTGTAAGCCGTTTCTTTGTATCAATGATTTTCAAGAAGTGTCGTCGTTGACGGCACTTCTTTTTGTTTTTAAAAAAACGAGCAGGCCGTAGAAAATTTGGCCCCCGATCTTGACAAAGCTTGCCCGATTACGATATAGTATATTTATATATTTGAAGTATACTTTAGGTACCTGAATAGGACATTAAGGAGGGTAAGTTATGTTTTATTCAATTGGAGAAGTAGCACAATTAACAGGAATTAGTATTTCTACGCTGCGGTATTATGACCGCGAGGGAATGTTTCCGGGTATGGCCCGCTGCAAAGGGGGCATTCGTGTTTTTACCGAAAAAGAACTGACCCGGCTACGGGTGATCGAATGCTTAAAGCGTACCGGTATGACCATTAAAAAAATTAAGGAATTTTTGACATGGTGCGAAGAAGGAGACGAGTCGCTGCTGAAACGCCGGCAAATGATTTACGAGCAGCTGGAAGAAGCCAAAAAACAAGCGGCGGAGCTGGAAAAGACCATTCATTTTTTAGAATATAAATGCTGGTATTATGATACAGCCGTAGCCGCCGGCACAGAAAAGGCAGTGGAAGATATGAAAGACGAGGAAATTCCACAGCCAGTTCGCAGTTATCGGGTATAAATATAAGAAGGTGAAAAGGAAAAAGCGGTTGCTTCGTAGAGCGTCTCTACGGAGCAACCGCTTTGTTAACGGAGCTTTTTATAGAAATATAGAATGAGGTCGTCGTCGATACAGTAGTTTTCGTACGGGGTGCAAGGCGTATTACCATACCATACGCCGCTGCCATCGGGTATATAGCCACGTTTCACATACATGCGCTGCGCGCTGCCATATCCGCTGTGCAGACCAACCCCCAGAAAAACGGTGTCCGCGTAATGCGCAGCTATTTTTTCGGCCGTATCCATTAAGCGGCTGCCCACCCCGCGCCGCCGAAATTTTTCCAGCACGCCAAAATCGACAATTTCCGGATACAGGCCGTGGGCAAAAGGACCTGCTTTGCAGGAAGGATATACGTTAATGTATCCAGCCACTGCGCCGTCGTATTCTGCCGCCAGCGCGATGCAGCGCCCCGCTTCCTGGTCCCACAGCCGCAAGCGGTACTTTTCTTCCGAAGCGCGGCGCCAGCCCTGCAAAATTTCTTCCCGCGTAATGATTGGCGCATCGTCCGGCCTAAGGCGCCGAATGGTAATCTGTTCGCTCATTGCGCGTAAAACCCGGGCTTACAAAGAAGCTCGTTAACCTTGGTATCCAGAATGGTGGCCGAATACGAGGGGGTGATCACCAGAGCGGTATCGGCGCCATGGCCGGCCGTACCGGCTACAGCCACAACGGGTTTAGCATAGGGAATGACATCGGCGTCCAGCGCCATAACAGCGCACTCGAAGCATACTTTGGTGCCCGCACCAAAGGTGCGAAGTGTATGAGCCATAATTTCCAGGGGATAGGCCCCATGAAACCGGGTACTAATTCCCCTTTCGCCGGCGCTTAGCGCGTGAGCGGCGGTTACGAAAATAGCGCCGTCTGCTTCTAAACTCTCTTTTAGCTCCTGCGGGAAAGAGTTGATTCCATTCTGGGCGGCAGCGGAAACCAGCCGTACAATAATAATGCGGCCGGAAAATCCTTGCTCTTTAGCTTTTTCCATAAGCAGCTTTGCGGTAAATCCACGGGAAGAAGCGGCAATGATATCGGTACCCATAGCAGCTGCCTTTTGCAGCGCAATATCCAGCGTACGCGCTGTATTATCGGCTCCTGTTGTTTTGAAAATTTCCATTTGATTCCTCCTTTATCTATGTTACAATACTATCAGTTTGGCGCTTCACGCCAAACTGAGTAAGAATTCCTTCAGGATTCTTGCAGTCGTCCTGTAATGGTATTATATCATAAGATTGGCGCGTAAACGCGCCAACTTAGCAAGAATCCTTTCAGGATTCTTGCAGTCGTCCTGTAATGGTATTATATCATAGAGCGGGTATGGGTTCAATGGTTGCGACTTTGTCCGGGGCATTTCTCCCCTACCGTACTCCCACTCTCTAAGCAATAGATACTAATGTCAGGGAATGAAAGGTCGATAGAAGTAATCGTGTCACATATTGGTTTGCATCTTGTGAATAAAGGAGGGAAAACTATGCTGTATTTATCTTCTTTTGATTTTCCGAGTATCGATGAAGAGCATGCTTTTTTTATGAGCATTCAGCGAAAATGTTACGACAGTTTTTATCCGTTTCAGGTGATCAGCCGCCATCACCTGACGCATTTGGAGCTGGAGCCGGTAACAATTTTATATGGGGGGAATGGAAGCGGTAAATCAACGGCGTTAAATGTTATTGCGGAAAAGCTGCGGCTGGGGCGCGATACACTGTATAATCGGAGTAATTTTTTTGAGGATTATACCGACTTATGTATGTTTGAACTGGAGCAGGCCGTTTCTGCACAAAGCTGCATTATTACAAGCGACGACGTGTTTGACTATATGCTGAATTTGCGCAGCCTCAATGAAGGGATTGACCAAAAGCGGGAAGAGCTTTTTTCTGAGTATTTAGACGTGAAGTATGCGCAGTTTCAGTTAAAGTCGTTAGAGGATTATGAACACTTAAAGAAAATGAATCAGGCGCGCACCTATACGCAGTCTAAATACGTTCGCAAAAATGTAATGGATAATGTGCGAGAATACTCTAACGGAGAGAGTGCCTTTACATATTTTACGAATAAGATTCAGGAAGACGGATTATTTCTTTTAGACGAGCCGGAAAATAGTTTGTCTCCTATGTTGCAGCAAGAGCTGGTTCATTTTTTAGAAGACTCGGTGCGCTTTTTTGGCTGCCAGCTACTGATTGCGACGCATTCGCCGTTTTTGCTGGCCATGAAGGGAGCCAAAATTTATGATTTGGATGCCGATCCGGTAAAAGAGAGCCGCTGGGTCGATCTTCCCGCCGTGCGGGTATACTATGATTTTTTTAAGGCACATGAAAAAGATTTTAAATAAGAGATACCTTGACACACGAAGTATATAATAGTAAAATGGAGGTAACAGAAAGGAGGCAGATCATGTCAATTACAGCGGATTTAATTCGGGGGCATACGGATACCATTATTTTATCGTTGCTTATGCATCAGGACAGCTACGGATATCAGATCAATAAGACGATTGCGGAGAAAACCCATAACCAATATGAGCTAAAAGAAGCTACGCTGTATACTGCGTTTCGTAGATTAGAGCAGGCGGGCTGGATTCGTTCGTATTGGGGCGACGAGCAGACGGGGGCGCGCAGACGTTACTATACTATTACACCGGAGGGCCGCGCAGCCTATGTTCGGTTAAAACAGGAATGGGAGCAGACAAAGCGGATGATTGACGGGCTTCTGGTAGAAGAAGTATGAAGCGCTTTAGAATGGAGGTTAGCATGGAGGAGAGAGTTCGGCAGTATGTAGAGGCTTTATTTGCCCAGGCGCCTATTTCACAGAACGTGATGGATCAGAAAGAAGAAATGGTGCAAAATTTGGTGGATAAATATCACGATTTGCTGGCAGAGGGAAAAACGCCGCAGGCGGCTTATGAGCTGGTAACGGCAAGCGTTGGAGACATTTCGGAGCTTCTGGGGCAGATGGAAACGGTAAAGAAAAAGGGAGAAGGACCGCGCAAATCGGCTTTGTTGGTTAGTATAGCCGTAATGCTGTATATATTGTGCATTATTCCGCCGATTTTGCTAAGTGACGCCGGCGTGGTGCCTATGTTTGTTATGGTAGCGTTGGCAACGGGTTTATTGATTTATTACCAGATGACAAAACCCAAACAAGCAGCAGAAGATGCAGCTAGGCCAGACGAAGCGCGGAGGCAGGAAACACCGGAGTATAAAGCTTTTGTAAGTGCTTTATGGGGAGTGACAGCGCTGATTTATGTAGTGCTCAGTTTTTTGACGGGAGCATGGCATATTACATGGTTACTTTTTTTAATTGCGGTTTCGGTGCAGAATCTGGTGTGTGCGATTGGTGATTTGAAACGTGATTCGCAAACACGCTTCAAAATGGAGGATAAGCGATGAAACAGTTGGTTGTTGCGAGAATTGTGATTTGGTCGGTTGTCACGGTAATACTCACGGCTCTTTTGGGCTGGGGTCTTGTGGGAAAGCAGATTGGGGGAGGCTGGAACGCGAGCGGATATACCCGGGCCGGCAGCGCTGAATTTATGGCAGGGCAGATCGACGAAGTGCGCGTAGAGTGGGTTAGCGGTACGGTGCATATTGAAGAGGGGCGCAAAGTCTCTTTTTCCGAGTCTTCTTATGAGACGATTGAAGAAGAAGAGCAGCTGCAGTACCGGCTGGACGGACGTACTTTGGTAATTCGCTATGGCACGGGAGGAGGTCTGTTTTCTGTAGGCATGCCGACGAAGGATCTGACGCTAACACTGCCCGATACGCTGAACTCTTTAGAAATTGAGGTAGTTTCGGCCAATGTTGAAATGGAAGGAGAAATTTACGCGGAAGAAATTTCTCTGGAAGGAGTGTCGGGCTCTTGGAGCCTGGCGAGTGTAAGTGCGAGTGATCTGTCTTGGGATACAGTGAGCGGTGATCTGGAGCTAGGAGTGCAAAAGCCAATGGGATATGTGGACTTAAACTCGGTAAGCGGCAGCATGACTATTTACTGGCCGAGCAACCAGGGTATGAGCGTGGAGTTTGATACGCTGAGCGGCGATTTTCAAAGCGCATTTACCATGCATACGCGAGAAGAACGTAGTGTATATGCCGATGGAAGCGGGCAAATTAAGGCCGATAGCGTGAGCGGCGATCTGCGGATAGAGAAGCAGTCTTAAGCAAGGAAAAAACTGGCGAATTCGAGTAGAAGAAGCATGCCTATATTGTATACAGTGAAAGTAAGAAAATAGGTTTTTCGCTTGGCAGGGTAGCTTTGTACTACGAATTTATAAGAAATAAGGCTGGCCATAGAGGCAATGAGTGTGCCAAGGCCACCGAGATTGCAGCCGACAATTAGTCCTTCCCATTGTGAGGTGAAGCCGGAAAGAAGAAGGGCGGTCGGTACATTGCTAATGACCTGACTGGTGATTATAGCTACGATTTGTTCATGGCCAGAGAGAATAGAGCGCAAAAAAGATTGAAAACTAGCGGTCTGCCCTAGGTTGCCAATAAAAATGAAAAAAGCAAAGAAAGTGCCCAGTAGAGCATAATCAAGGCTTCGCAGGAGTCTGCGATTGACTACAAGAAGAAAAATGGCGACCAGCGCGGCGATGAGAAGCGGGCTAAGAAGATTAAAAATGCCCAGAAGGCAAATAACTAGGCCAAGGCTGTAGTACAGCAAAGCGCGGCGATCTTGAATGGAAGAGGAAAACGCGGTGCTTTCAAGAGGCGTGCTTTTTCGAAGAACAATGAGAAAAAAGAGGCAGAGCGCGGAAATAAGTACATAGGGGAGCATAAGAAGGCAGAGCCCACCAAAGCCAATACCGGAAGCGGCATATAAGTATAGGTTTTGGGGATTGCCCATGGGAGTGAGCATGCTGCCTAGGTTAGCAGCTAGCGTTTGGAGCACTACTAAGGGAACCAGAAGGTGTTCCTTGTGAGCTATGCGCAGCACGGTAATGCTGAAAGGAACAAAAGTAAGCAGCGCAACGTCGTTGGTAATGAGAGTGCTAAGTATAAAAGGAAGAAAAACGAGAATGAGCAGCATTTTGCGTGTGGAGCCTGCTCGGCTTAGCAAACGAGTGCCTAGGTAAATGAAGAGGCCGGCATTTTGAAATCCCTTCATTACGGCCATGAGACTAAACAGCAGGGCGAGGGTATCCCAGTCGATATAGGAAATATAATTTAAGCTGGGCGGAACTAAAAAACAAGATATAATAGCAAGCAAAATAGCAGCGCATAATACTACCTCTTTTTTTATCCAGGAAAGAAAGTGTTTTAACATGTCAATACCATCCGATCGTATATTCTTATTTCTCAGTATAATTGAATGACTGTAAAAAATCAATTGGTAAGAGAGGAGAAAAAGGTGATCTTCGCAACATATAATGTTTGGAATGAAGAGAAAGGCATGGGCGATCGAACGGAGCTGATCCTTCAAGAGCTTACGCGTATTCAAGCGGATTTGGTAGCGCTCCAGGAAGTGACGCCAAGGCTGCAGCACCAGCATTTGGCCCGCTTGGCGGGGTATCCTTATTCGGAGTTTAGGCAATATGCGCAGGAAGAGGAGGG
>CALWPV010000013.1 GCA_944383515.1 uncultured Clostridia bacterium | reverse complement strand
CGGATTTCCTGTAGCAGTGCCTCGCAGTAAGCCTGCCGTTCTGCCTGGCCCCATGGCGCCGAGAGAAAATCGCAGTACCGGCATTTTTGCATACAGAAAGGGATATGAACATAGAGCATTAAGCTTTTTTTCATATCCCTCATCTCCTTATTTCCTTCCAATATCATGGCGATAAAAGACTTTGTCGAAGGTAATCTCGTCGACATGATCATACACTTTGGCAATCGCCTTTTCCAAAGTAGTATCCAAAGCAACCACGCCGAGCACACGCCCGCCATTGGTAATGTATTGTCCTTTTTCGTTTTTAGCCGTACCGGCGTGGAAGACCAAAAGATCCTGGTGGTCTTTAAAGGCATCCAGCCCCTCAATGACAAATCCCTTTTGGTAACTTACCGGATAGCCCCCGGAGGCAAGCACTACACAAACCGCCGCATTGTCTTCCCATTCAATGGAGACCTGATCCAGCCGGCCGTCGATACAGGCTTCTACAATTTCTACCAGATCGCCCTTGAGTCTGGGCAGTACTACCTGCGCCTCGGGGTCGCCAAAGCGAGCATTGTATTCCAGCACCTTGACGCCGTCTTTCGTTAACATAAGCCCAAAGAAAAGAATACCTTTAAACGTTCTGCCTTCGGCAGCCATGGCATCGACCGTTTTTTGGAAAATCTTCTCCTCTGCTTCTTTTTGGTATTGCTCCGTGTAGTATTGACTGGGGGAGAAGGTTCCCATGCCACCGGTATTCAATCCCTGATCGTGATCGAAGGCCCGTTTATGATCCTGCGCGCTTACCATAGTTTTAATGGTTTTGCCATCGACGAAGGAAAGAACCGAAACTTCCTGCCCCTCCAAAAACTCTTCAATAACCATTTGCGCGCCGGCCTGGCCGAATTTTTTATCGACCATGATTTCATCGACACCGGCCAAGGCTTCTTGCTCATTTTGACAAATGAGAACTCCTTTTCCTAGTGCCAATCCATCGGCCTTTAAAACGATCGGATAGGTTTTATGTCTTTTCAAAAAGTTTTTAGCGCTTTCCGCATCGGCAAATTCCCAATAACCTGCGGTAGGAATGCCATATTTTTTCATTAGATTTTTAGAAAAAACCTTGCTTCCTTCAATAATGGCTGCATCGGCCCGAGGCCCAAAGACACGCAGCCCTCTTTTTTCAAATTCGTCGACAATGCCAAGCATGAGCGGATCATCCATTCCGACTACCGTTAGGTCAATCGACTGCTGGCTGGCAAAGTCTGCTAATTTTTCAATATCGGTTGCTGCAATCGGCACGCATTCGGCCAACTGGGCAATGCCCGCATTACCGGGCGCACAATAAATTTTTTCGGCTTTAGGACTCTGCGCCAGCTTCCATACAATCGCATGCTCGCGTCCGCCGCTGCCTACCACTAAAATTTTCAACGTGATTCCTCCTCTTTAATCCACACCGTATGATTTTGGATCACCAATCGATCTTCCGTAAAAAGGCGTACCGCTTCCGGAAGCAGTTTCCACTCTGCCTGCTCCATAACGCGTTTCTGCAATATTTCCGGCGTATCGCCCTGCTGAACGCTAACCGCTTTTTGTAAAATAATGGGGCCCGTATCCGTGCCATGATCGACAAAATGAACCGTAGCGCCCGTAACCTTTACGCCGCGCCGCAGCACTTCCTCATGTACCTTAAGGCCATAAAACCCGTCGCCGCAAAATGAGGGAATGAGGCTGGGGTGAATATTGATAATGCGGCCTTCAAAGGCGTCGATCAAGGGCTTGCCCAGCACCACCAGATAACCGGCCAGTACCACCAGATCGATCTGACGCTCCCATAAAAGATCTCGCAGCGCCAAGTGATACTCCTCTCGATCAGCAAACCGCGTCGTTGGCAAATACAGCGCTTCCACGCCTGCCTGCCGGGCTCTTTCCAGGCCATACGCTTTTTTACGGTTACTCACCACGCAGGTAATTTCTGCTAAGGGAAGCGCTCCTGCCTTCCAAGCGTCTAATAGCGCCTGAAGATTGGTGCCGCCTCCGGAAATCAGCACCGCAATTTTTTTCTTTGTGTTCACAGCAGCACTCCCGGCGTCTCGGTCTCGCTCTTCACGATCTGTCCAATGCAATAGGCTTTTTCGCCCGCCTGTTCCAAAATTTGCAGCGCCTGATCCCGATCCTGCGGGTCGACAACCAGCATCATGCCAATGCCCATATTAAAGGTGTTAAACATACCGTATTCTTCAATACCGCCCTCTTGCTGCATGAGCGAGAAAATAGCCGGTATCTCCCAGCTTCCTTTTTCAATACGCGCATTGGTGTAGGCCGGCAGCATCCGCGGTATATTTTCATAAAATCCGCCGCCTGTAATATGGCTAATGGCTTTAATGCGAATCGATTGTTTTAATGTTTCAATGGCCTTCACATAAATTTTAGTGGGAGCCAGCAAGGTTTCTCCCAGCGACTGGCTTAATACGCCATAATCTTTTTGCAGATTCTCTTTGGCCGGCTCTGTATCCAAACCGAAAATTTTTCGAACCAGCGAAAAGCCGTTGCTATGTACGCCGCTGCTGGCTATTCCCAAAATAACGTCTCCTTCTTTAACGGTGGAGCCGTCAATCACGTTTTTACGGTCAACAATGCCCACCGAAAAACCAGCAATGTCATATTCGTCTACCGGATAAAACCCGGGCATTTCTGCCGTTTCACCGCCAATCAGAGCGCTATGGCTTTGCCGGCAGCCATCGGCAACTCCTTTAACGATTTGAGCGATTTTCTCCGGTACATTTTTACCACATGCAATATAATCTAAGAAAAACAACGGACTGGCACCACAACAAATGACATCGTTCACGCACATAGCCACTGCATCGATGCCGACGGTATCATGCTTATCCAGCAAAAAAGCCAGTTTTAACTTGGTTCCCACACCATCCGTTCCGGAAACCAGAATCGGTTCCTCCATTTTTTGATCGGCTATAGAGAAAAGCCCTCCAAAACCGCCTAAATCTGTAATGACATTCTGATTAAACGTGGTCTGTACATGTTCTTTCATAAGCTGAACTGCTTTATACCCCGCTTCTACGTCAACCCCGGCCTTTTTGTATTCGATTGCCATTTCATGTCCTCCTCATTCTTTTTACAGAAAGTAACTGCATACTCATCCGTTCAGAGCTAGGCCCTAAGCGGATTCTCTAGTGGGTATTGTACCCTGATTTATACAGGTTGTCAATCGACATTTTCTCCTAAAAGAGACCAGATCAGCGTCTTGACATTTTCAATATTCGTTGTGTTGTTAACGATTGCCAGATAGCCCACGTCGCCGGCTAAGCAGTTGTCAATATTTTCATTACAGCCGGAAATACAAATTAAAAGCGGCGTATCCTCGACCTGACTCTCCGTTCTGCCATTCACAGTTACGTTATTATAGGTTAAATACACCAGGCCCTCTCCTTCACCGTCCTCTGTTCGCGGAGAAGCCAGTTCGTTAATTCGCTCTAACTCCTCTTCTGTAAATACCTCGCGCAGATCTTTATACGTATCCATATTGGCTTCTTCGGTCAGTGTATCTAAATCTCCAATGAGTACATCGACCTGTCCGGCCGCGATACTGCCTGCCAGTTTGTAGTAGGTTGCTTCGTTTTCTTGCGCCTGTTCTGCCCGATAGCCCGCATAAAACTCTAAGGAAGTAAATACCTTTTCTCCATTTTCCGTCATTTCCGGATAGAGAGTTTCGAGATGCTGCGGCAAGGCGTCGATGGCATCCGGGTCCAAATACTCCGATCGAAATCCAAGCTGTAAGCAAGCTTCCGGAGGCTTATTAAATGTAAAACGTCCTATAATACTAACAATAATGGCAACAATAATCACTACCACCAGCATTTGAATCCGGTAATACTGCCAGATATATGCTATTTTTTCTTTTCCTCTCATTGTTTTAAAAGCCGATTTCGCTTTCTCTTTATCTTGATCCATGGGTATGCTCCTTTCTCGCTTTTTCTTTCTGAATCCAAAAAAATGGATAACGTATTTAGTTTACCTGTTTTGGCAACTAAATTCAATATCAAAAAAGAAAACAAACTATGAATCTTTTCACAGTTTCTCCTCGTTTTAACAGGAGTAATCTAGCCAGTTTATTTCATACTAAACACAGACCCTTGTGTCTACTAATAAAAAGAAAGGAGACCGTCTCCATGAATTGTGTTTTTAAAGGTTTTTTTGACAATGCAACCGATGCCGAGGTTGCATATTTTGCCTTACGCCAAAAGCATCTGGCTTACGATCTGGAAACCTCGGATTTAGCCTCTTCCGGCGACGCCTATGCCGCGCCTACTTCTGCCAGAGCTGCCGCGTATGCCGCCTGGAACAATACCATTCAAACTAATGCCGTAGAAGATGCCGGACTCACCACGGGATCCCTTTTTAGTATTAATGATCCCCGTGTGGTCCTTATGCCTTTTTTATCGCAAGAAAAAAAGACATCCTCTACGGAAGATGCCTTTTATCTCTATGGCCACTGTTCTAAAAAAGATTTAAACGCCGTCAAGCAATGTATGAAACATTGCGGCGCCTTCTCCGTGCTTACTTCGGAGTCTGGCCATATTAAAAATGGCGCTGATAATCGCCTAAAATAAGGCGGATCACTTCTGACAGCGTACGCATTTCGCTGACATAGACTCCCGAAAGCTTTTGCCGTATTTCTTGCCGCAGGCTACCGGACGGAACAACCAAATGCCTGAAGCCCATGCGCCCGATTTCACGAACCATAAGCTCTAACGACGGAACTTTTTTCAGCTCTCCTGTTAAACCGACATCCCCGATGAAAACCGTATCAGAGGGGATGCTTTTTTTCAAAGCCGAAGACGCTAACGCCATAATGACGGCCAGATTGACCGACTGCTGCGTTAATTTTAATCCACCCGTCGACTTGAGCACAACATTTTTATCATAGAGCGCAATGCCGCCTCGCTGCTCTAAAATAGAAATTAACGTAGCCATTTGATCCCGTCTCATACATTCGGCAATACGCGAAGGATAAGGCGTAAAACTTTGAGAAATCAAACTTTCTACCTCGGCAATCATAGGCCGCGTGCCTTCTTTAATGACGGCCAGGGCGCTTCCGGTTACGGTCTCGTCGCTTTCGCGTTTCGTCATAAAATACTGCGAAGGATTATCGATCGCGTGGAGCCCGTCTTCCTCCATGGTAAAAAAGCCCATTTCTCCCGTACTGCCAAACCTGTTTTTCGTAGCCGAAAGACTGCGCAGCTCTTCCGCCGGATCCGCTTCCATATAAAGCACGGTGTCAACCATATGCTCTAAAGCCCGGACTCCTGCCAGCTCGTCCTCCTTGGTAAGCTGCCCTGCCATTAACACGGCTCTGGGTTTCTCGGGATTTTTAGCAACTTTCATGATCGCGTTGGTACATTCTACAATTTGTGTAGGCGAACCGGGGCGCGAGGTATATTCGTCCAGAAAAAAGGTTTGAATGCTGTCTAGAATAATAAGCGCCGGATCCGTTTCGTCAATTGCCGAAAGCACTTCGTTCATATGCGCTGTCGCATATACCCAGATTTGATCCTGGATATTCGGCAAAATACGGGCCGCTCTGCGTCTGAGCTGGCTTTCGCTCTCTTCTCCGGATATATAGAGCACCCGATATCCCGCCTCGGCAATGTGCTGCGCCGTTTGCAGCAGCAGCGTCGATTTTCCGGCCCCCGGCCGGGCGGCCACAATACTGACCGAATCTTTGACAATGCCGCCGCCCAGTACTCTGTTGAATTCTTCCAGTCCGGTTGAAATGCGATCGTCTTTTTGAAGCGATACGTTTTTAAGCGGCTGCAGCCCCCGCGTTGTTCTAACTCTGGTATAACCGGCCGTTTGCCGGGTAGCAGGGGCTGGGGCGGCTTCCCGCTCTTCTAACGTATTCCAGGCATGGCATTCCGGACACTGCCCCATCCACTTACTGCTTTCATACCCACATGCGCGGCAAACATAGATCTTTTTTACTTTAGCCATGCTCCTCGTCCTTTATAAAGCGCAGCGCATCACCGTCGCGCCGGATTGTTAAGCTGTCTCCTGGCTTCACTTCTTGATCAAGAATTAGCTGTGCCAGCGCGTCTTCGACGCGGCTCTGCATTTCTCGGCGAAGCGGCCTAGCCCCGTACGTCGGATGATACCCTTTTTCCGCTAGCAGGTCGGCGGCTTCGGGCGTTAACGACAAATGAATGGTTTGCGCTTCCCAGACTCGTTTTTGAATTTTGGCAAACATTATGTCTACAATCTGCCGAATTTCCGCCTTTTGCATCGGGTGGAATACCAGAATTTCATCGATTCGGTTAAGAAACTCAGGCCTAAACAGCCGTCTCACTTCTTCCATAACGCCCTGGCGCATGGTTTCATAGGCTTTATCACTGCTTTCGCCCACACTAAATCCAAGCTGCTTGGGCGCGCTGATATTCCGGGCGCCGGCATTCGAGGTCATAATAATAACTGTATTTTTAAAATCCACTCGCCGGCCCTGTGAATCGGTAATATGACCGTCATCCAGAACCTGGAGCAGAATATTGAACACATCCGGATGCGCTTTTTCAATTTCGTCGAATAAAACGACCGAATACGGATGGCGGCGAATTTTTTCGCTCAGCTGCCCGCCTTCTTCAAACCCAACGTATCCCGGAGGCGATCCAATTAGCTTAGATACGCTATGCTTTTCCATATATTCTGACATATCGACGCGGATCAGTGCGTCTTCCTGCCCAAACAAAGCTTCGGCCAGGGCTTTAGAAAGCTCCGTTTTTCCTACGCCGGTGGGACCCAGCATTAAGAACGAACCAATGGGACGATTAGGATCTTTTAATCCAATCCGCCCTCTCCGCACCGCCGTGGCTACCGCCTTCACCGCCTCGTCTTGTCCTACAACGCGTTCATGCAGCTTGGCTTCCAAATGCTTCAGGTTTTCGCCTTCTCCTTGCGCCAGCTTTTGTACCGGTATTCCGGTCCAGCTTTCAACCACTGCTTCAATATCCTCGGGGCGGACAGTGCGTTCGTAAGACGCCTGCTCTGAGGAACTTCCCTGTTTTTTCTCCGCCTTCCGTTTTAACTCATTGACAATCCGCTCTTGTGCTCTTTGTTTCTTACGCTGCTCGGTCGCTTCGTCCAGATCGCCCCGCAAGAAAGCACTTTCTTTTTCCTGCTGAATCTGTTTAAGGATCTGCTGCTCTTCAGCCAGAGACCGTTCTTTCTTTGGCTGTGCCTCCTCTTGCCGCGATTCCGCATGAAACGCCTGCATTCTCACACGTGATCCCGCTTCGTCCAGCAAATCAATGGCTTTGTCTGGCAAAAAGCGATCGCTGATATACCGCTGCGACAGCTTCGCGGCGGCTTCCACGGCTTCGTGCTCAATTGCCACATGATGGTGCGCTTCGTACCGGGGCCTTAGTCCTTCTAAAATAACTATGGTTTCTTCCACACTGGGCTCTTCCACCATAATCGGCTGAAAACGCCTTGCCAGCGCCCCATCTTTCTCAATGTGCTTACGGTATTCTTCTACCGTAGTCGCACCAATCATCTGCAGCTCTCCTCTGGAAAGGGCCGGCTTTAAAATATTGGAGGCATCCATAGCTCCTTCCGCCGCTCCGGCGCCAATCAGAGTATGAAGCTCATCCATAAACAGAATAATATCGCCCTGGCTCTGTACTTCCTGAATGCAGCGTTTCATCCGTTCTTCAAATTCGCCCCGGTATTTGGAACCGGCAATCATGGCCGCCATATCCAGACTAAGAATTCTCTTTCTCTTTAAAAGCTCAGGAACATGGCCGCTGGCAATTCTTTGCGCCAGTCCTTCCACAATGGCCGTTTTGCCAACGCCTGGCTCTCCCATGAGACAAGGATTATTTTTGGCGCGCCGGCACAGAATCTGCATAATTCTCTCGATTTCCCGCTCACGTCCAATGACAGGATCCATTTGGCCCTCTTTCGCCATGGCCGTAAAATCCCGGCTAAACCGCTCTAGCATGGAGCCGGGTTCTCCCCCGCCGTCTTCCTCTTCTCGGCGATAGCCGGCCGGCACCGGATCCGGCTGTCTTCTGGTCTCTTTGCTAATCCCGATCTCATGCATAACCCGGGCCAGCAGTTCTTGACCAAATACGCCTAAAACCCAAAGCAAGCGATACGCAACGGTGGATGTATCTTCCAATAACGCCATCAATATATGCTGCGTTCCTATTTCGTCCATACCGGTGCGCTCGGCCCAGCTCGCAGCTTGCTCCAAAATCTGCTGCGCCTTAGGGGCAAAATCAGGCAATGGACCGTCCTGAGGCGCAAGTCCGCTAGTATCTAACTTTTCAAGCAACTCTTCAATTTTCATAGCGGTAACGCCAACCCGGTTTAAAACGTCTTTCGCGTAGGTTGGTTTTCCAAGAAGCAAAGCCAATAATATATGCTCCGTGCCAATATACCCTTGCCGGTACCCAAGCGCTAACGCGCGAGCCATATCTAGTACTTGTTTCGCTTGTCTCGTATATTTCACGCTAAGCCCTCCTTTTCTGCGTGTTCTGTCTCTCTTTGCTGCTCTCGTTTCATGAGGCGTTTTAGAAACTGCCCCGTGTAGGAGCCCTCGACCTCGGCTACTTCCTCTGGCGTACCGCAGGCAATAACCTGCCCGCCCTGATCGCCGCCTTCCGGTCCTAAATCTATAATATAATCCGCTGTTTTGATTACGTCAAGATTGTGTTCAATCACCAGAACGGAATTACCGCCTTCCACCAGCTTTTGTAAAATAGTGACCAGCTTATGAACATCCGCAAAATGCAGCCCCGTTGTGGGTTCGTCCAAAATGTATATGGTTTTGCCCGTACTGCGTTTACTCAGTTCGGTTGCCAGTTTAACCCGCTGCGCCTCACCGCCGGAAAGCGTTGTCGACGGCTGACCCAGCTTAATATAAGACAGGCCTACGTCGTATAGCGTCTGAATTTTCGCGCGAACGCGCGGCACGTTTTCAAAAAAGGTTAACGCCTCTTCTACCGTCATATCCAAAACATCGGCAATCGATTTTCCTTTATAATGTACTTCCAGTGTCTCGCGGTTATACCGTTTTCCATGGCAAACCTCACAAGGAACATAGACGTCGGGAAGAAAATGCATTTCAATTTTTAAAATGCCGTCGCCGGAGCAGGCCTCGCAGCGTCCGCCCTTCATATTAAAACTAAAACGCCCTTTTTGGTAGCCTCGCATTTTTGCGTCTTGCGTAGCGGCAAACAGCTCGCGAATCATGTCGAAAACGCCGGTATAGGTGGCCGGATTCGATCGCGGCGTACGGCCGATCGGCGATTGATCAATCACAATCACTTTATCCAGATATTCCAGCCCCGTAATACTCTCATAATGCCCCGGCTTCATGCGGGCATGATTCAGATCGCGAGCTAAAATTTTATACAAAATCTCATTTACGAAAGTACTTTTTCCAGACCCTGACACCCCTGTTACACAGGTGAAAACGCCCAGCGGCACATCAAAGTTTGTACCCTTTAGGTTGTTTTGGCGCGCGCCTTTTAGGTGCAGCCACCGCTCGTCCGGCTTTCGCCGGCTTTTCGGAATTTCAATTCTTCTTCGCCCGCTTAAATAATCGCCGGTAATCGACGCGGGGCAGGCCATAATCTCTTCTGCCGTTCCCTGACAAATTAGCTCTCCGCCATGAATGCCCGCTGCCGGGCCAATGTCAACAATATGATCCGCCTCCAGCATGGTATCTTCGTCGTGCTCTACCACAATCAGCGTATTGCCCAGATCCCGCAAATGCTTCAGCGTGGCCAGCAGCTTTGCGTTATCCCTCTGGTGCAGACCAATACTCGGCTCGTCCAGTATATACAGTACCCCTACCAGACCTGAGCCAATCTGCGTTGCCAAGCGGATGCGCTGCGCCTCGCCGCCGGAAAGCGTGCCCGCCGAGCGGGAAAGCGTCAGATAATCCAGCCCTACGTCATATAAAAATCCCAGCCTGGCGCGAATTTCTTTCAAAATTTGTTGTCCGATCATGGCGTCACGCTCCGAAAGTTGAAGCGTATCGAAAAAGGTTTTGGCCTCACGAATAGACATATTGGTTAAGGCAGCAATATTGATACCGCCTACCGTTACTGCCAGCGCTTCCGGCTTCAGCCTGCTTCCATGACAAACCGGACAGGCCGTATGCGTCATGAAAGCCTCATACTCGCCGCGCATACTCTCCGGCGTTTCTTCATAGCGTCGCTGCATGGTTGGAATGAGGCCTTCGTATTTCATAGTATAATTACGCGGCCCAAATCGCCCTTCGTAGCTAATCTCAAACTCCTCGCCCTCGTCACCATACAGGATAATCTGGACAACCGAATTCGGAAGATCCTTAAACGGGGTATCCAGTGAAAATCCATGACGCTCAGCCAAAATCCGCATGACTTTACCGGCATAGCTATCCGGATTCGCAACCGAACCATAGCCCGGCGCCGCAATGGCCCCTTTACTTAACGAAAGCTCTTTATTGGGAATTAGTAAATCTGGATCAAACTTCGTTTTAACCCCCAGGCCCAAACATTCGGGACAGGCGCCAAACGGATTATTAAACGAAAACATACGCGGCTGCAGTTCGCTGATACTAATGCCACAATCCGGACAGGCAAAATTCTGGCTGAACGTTTGACGCTCCTGTCCGTTAACGTCTACCTCTAAAATACCCTCGGTTAAATGCAGTACGGTTTCAATAGAATCCGTTAACCGCTTTTCTATTCCTTCTTTTACAATCAGTCGATCCACTACAATTTCAATGGTATGTTTAATGTTTTTATCCAGCTCAATGGTTTCATCCAGCATATAAAGACTGCCATCGATCATGGCGCGCACATACCCGGAACGTTTCGCTTTTTCTAACAGCTTTACATGCTGCCCTTTGCGCCCGCGCACCACCGGAGCCAGAAGCTGAATGCGGCTTCCCTCCGGAAGCGCCATGATTTGATCTACCATTTGATCTACGGACTGTTTCGCGATTTCCCGTCCGCATTGGGGACAATGGGGAATGCCGATACGCGCATACAATAAACGCATATAATCGTATATTTCCGTTACCGTTCCCACGGTCGAGCGCGGATTCTTAGACGTGGTTTTTTGATCGATAGCAATGGAAGGAGACAGGCCTTCAATACTTTCTACATCTGGCTTCTCCATTTGCCCCAGAAACATTCGGGCATAGGAGGACAGCGATTCCATATAGCGCCTTTGCCCTTCAGCAAAAATGGTATCGAACGCTAGCGATGACTTTCCGGAGCCGGATAACCCCGTAAAAACAACCAATTTATCTCTTGGAATAGTAACATTTAAATTTTTTAAATTGTGCTCATTCGCCCCTCTGACTCTGATCACATCTTTATCGCTCATGTATGACAAACCTCCATTCACACACTTATCCTAAGTCAAACTCTTGTAACGCCGTTTTCAGCTCTACAATCTGATCTCGCAGCTGCGCTGCCTCCTCGAAGCGAAGGTCTGCCGCCGCTTTCTGCATTTCTTTTTTCAGTGCTTCTATATTTTTCTTCAGCTCTTCTTTGCTCATAGATTCAGGTTCTACCGCCAGACGATCCTCAGTCTCTTCCTCTACCGCCAATGTCGCTCGAATCACATCGTGCACTTTCTTGGTAATGCTTCTCGGAATAATGCCATGCTCTTCATTATACCGAGACTGAATTTCGCGGCGCCGATTCGTCTCGTCAAGCGCGCGCCTCATGGATCCGGTCATGGTATCGGCATACAGCACAACATGACCGTCCACATTACGGGCCGCTCTGCCAATTGTCTGAATTAACGAGGTTTCAGAACGCAAAAATCCTTCTTTATCGGCATCCAAAATGGCAATCAACGATACTTCCGGAATATCGAGCCCTTCTCGAAGCAAATTGATACCGACCAGCACGTCGTAAACATCGGTGCGTAAATCGCGCACAATTTCCAAACGCTCCAGCGTATCAATATCCGAATGCAAATATTGTACTTTGATCCCCGCTTCTTGTAAATACTTGGTCAGATCCTCTGCCATTTTTTTAGTTAATGTTGTAACCAGTGTTTTCTGGTGCCGTGCCGTAACTTTACGAATACGGCTGATTAGGTCGTCAATCTGTCCTTCTACCGGCCGAATTTCCACCTCGGGGTCTATTAGTCCTGTCGGACGAATAATTTGTTCGGCCTTGAGCTGCTCATGCTGCGCCTCATAGGGGCCCGGTGTCGCCGAAACAAACAGAACCTGCGCAATTTTATTTTCAAACTCCTCAAAACTGAGCGGCCGGTTGTCTTTAGCCGATGGCAGGCGAAATCCATAGTCTACCAGCGTTGTCTTTCTGGATTGATCTCCATGGTACATAGCCCTGACCTGCGGAATTGTCATATGAGACTCGTCGATCATGAGTAAAAAGTCTTTAGGAAAATAATCTAGCAGCGTATGAGGCGTGCTGCCGGGCTCACGCAGAGACAGATGCAGCGAATAGTTTTCTATACCGCTACAAAAACCGGTTTCCCTCAGCATTTCAATATCGAAATTCGTACGCTGCGCCAGGCGCTGCGCCTCAAGAATTTTGTCATCGGCCATGAAAACTTTTAAGCGTTCATCCAGTTCTTTCTCAATGCTGGCAATGGCTTTCTCCATTTTTTCAGGCGGCGTAACATAATGGGACGCCGGGAAGAGAAGAATATGCTCCCGGGCGCCGACAATCTCACCCGTCAAGGTATCTACTTCAACAATTCGATCAATTTCATCGCCGAAAAACTCAACCCGATAGGCATTTTTATCTTCCGCAATCGGCATAATTTCCAGCACATCTCCGCGAACCCGAAAGGTACCGCGCGCTAAATTCATATCGTTACGGTTATATTGCAGCTCTACCAGACGCTTTAACACACTGTCGCGATCCTTAACCATGCCTGGCCGCAAAGAAAGCGTCATTTGGTTATAGTCAATGGGATCGCCTAATCCATAAATACAAGAAACGCTGGCAACAATAATGACATCGCGCCGTTCCGCCAGCGCTGCCGTTGCTGAATGGCGCAGTTTGTCGATCTCGTCGTTAATGGCACTATCTTTTTCAATAAAAGTATCGGTTTGCGGTACATACGCCTCTGGCTGATAATAATCATAATAGGAGACAAAATATTCCACCGCGTTGTGCGGAAAAAACTCTTTAAATTCGCTATATAGCTGCGCCGCTAATGTTTTATTATGCGCTAAAATGAGCGTTGGCTTATTGAGTTTAGCAATGACGTTGGCCATGGTAAACGTTTTACCTGAGCCGGTTACGCCTAACAGCGTCTGATAGCGGTTGCCCTTTTGAAAGCCTTCAACTAGTTGCTGAATGGCCTGAGGCTGATCTCCCGTCGGTTGAAACGGCGATACAACTTGAAATTTTTGCTCTTCCATATCCTTCTCCTGCTTCCTTCTTCATAACCCAGAACGAATGTTCTCCTTATTCTACTGTAAATCAAGATTCTTGTCAACTGTCAGCTTTCACAATTCGCAGCTGCGCTGTCCGCGATCTTTTTCTATAGGAAACGTACTAGAGGGAAGGGGGTAACCATTTTGGTTACCCCCTTCCCTGTGTAAGATTTACTATTTTCCGACAATCCTTATGTAGCAGAAATTATTCACTAATTGTAAATCCAGCTTTCTCTGCCATCTCTTTAATGGTTTTGCGGCTTACCTTCTTGCCACAGAAATCAATTAAATCTTCAGTCTCGCCGGTAAATACATCGGCTGGCTCGTAACGCCGCAGAATAATCATATCGTCCTCGATAAAAATTTCAACTGCTTTGTTAACATCCATGCCAAGGCGCGTCCTTAATTCAATAGGAATGACAATCCTTCCTAAAGAATCAATGTTTCTTACCATTCCTGTCGCCTTCATTTTGCTTACCTCCTCATTCTGTATGACTGTGCCTCTTCACAGGTTGTTTCGATTCAAACCTGACGCGTATTGGTTTCAACCCCCTGTGCTCTTATATATTACCATAACTGGAAAAAATTATCAACCTTTTTCTGGAAATTTTTTCAAATTTTTATTATATATGGCAGGAACCCCCATAATGTGCCATTTTCAGCTACTTTCCGCTTCATGCCACTCCCCCGGCATACGCCAAGGCGATCGCGCATACAATGGTAACCACAGCCCTAAAGGCCCAGTACCTTAAAATGGAGGATTCCAATGCTAGATCGAATTTGGGTAGGTATGATTGTTATCAGCATGATTGTCGCTATTTGTAATGGCCAAATGGCAGATATGGGCACGGCCTTAATCGATGCCTCCGGCGAAGCAATTACACTGGGTATTTCGCTGCTAGGCATTATATCGCTCTGGACAGGACTCATTCGTATTGGAGAGGATGCCGGTTTAATGAAACGGCTGGGGCGAGCCCTAACTCCCTTTTTACACTGGCTATTCCCTTCTATTCCGGCTCACCATGCCGCGTTAGAACATATGGCCACCAATATCATTGCTAACTTCATTGGGCTGGGCTGGGCGGCTACGCCTCCCGGTCTTCAAGCGATGCAAAGCCTGCAGGAGCTCAACCCTCACCCTAAACAAGCGACCCGGGATATGTGTACCTTCATGATTTTAAACATGTCCTCTCTCCAGCTTATCCCGATTAACATGATTGCCTACCGTATACAATACGGATCGGCTAACCCCACAGAAATTGTTGGGCCGGCTATTCTCGCCACCAGCGTTTCTACACTTGTTGGCATTCTTTATGCGAAATTACGCTATCGACACAGTCAACCTTAATACCAATGCAAAGGCGGCGCCTTCTTGTTATTGAAACAAGGAGACGCCGCGGTTTTGCGCTTATAAAAGGCTATCTTGCGCTTCTTCCATAGAAGAGGTCTCTTCCTCTTCTAATGGTTTAAACCCATATTTTTCGCGCACTTTATTTTCGATTTCATTCAGCAGCTGCGGGTTGTCATGCAAATATTTCTTTACATTTTCCCGTCCTTGCCCTAAACGGCCATCCTGATAGTTATACCAAGCGCCGCTCTTGACCACAATATTCTCATTCGCCGCCAAATCCAGAACGTCGCCCTCACGGGAAAT
>CALWPV010000012.1 GCA_944383515.1 uncultured Clostridia bacterium | reverse complement strand
TACGCAGGCAGGGGTATCGAGTCCATACTGCGCCAATTCGTCCTCTTCCGCGTAATAATCGGCGCAGCTCAGCCAGGTGAGCATGGTGATCTGATCCATGAGGTCTTCGGTCAGTTCGGTATCGAGGGCGGTGTAGCTTCCCTGCTCTTCCCAGAACCACACGTATTCGTCGCTATAAGCCAGGTCGCTGTCTTCCTGGTAGGTCAGGTGCACGGACCCGCTTTCGGTCTGTAGGCTCAGATCCAGCGCCTGCGTAATGGAGGGAATCTCTTCCATTTGCACCAGATCGTATAAATCGCTGGTGAAGGCGCTCATTAGGTCGGTACCGACCAAATACACATTGCCGTCGCCAATCGACAGGTACTGCTCGCCGCCCAGGCTGGTTTCATTACCAAAAGACAGAATGCTGGTGTGACCTGCCGTAACCGTAACCGTGCAGACCGGAGCGTCCAGGTGTCGTTTTCCTTTTGAAAACGCAGTGTTTCGCCCTCGTAGGTAAACGAGAGCTCTGTCACCTCGTCGCTGCTCTGCGCAAAAACAGTTTCCGCCGTTTCGCCCGTCTCTTCCTCCGGACTCAGAAAACGCACCAACAGGGCCGCGCCGCTGACCAGTACCAGGCTCAGCGCTAAAATCAGTAATTTTCGTTTTCGCTTCATCGCTGCCGCCTCCTCACCCAAATGACAATGCCAATACCAAGAAATACAAGCGGTACTACGCCTACCGTCAATACTTTAAGCAGCGCCGAGGTCTGACTGTCCATGGTTAAATAGTCATAGCTCAGACTCTTCGCGTGAACGATAATGCTATCTTCTTCGCCCAGCATCCAGCTTACCGCGTTAACAAAGAAATCCTCGCCGCTCTCTAGCTCCTGCGTAATGGCCACCGCCAGCGCGAAACGAACGGCTCCGAAACGAATCTTTTATTTTCATGCGCTCCACCTCTTTTTCTCCATGGCCTGAATGCTTAAAAAGACAAATACGGCACTTACACTGACAAAATACACTAGGCTAGTTATGTCAAACACGCCGTCAATAAAGGCATAAAATCGTTCAAACAGCGAAAGCTGCTGCACAATGGCAGGAACCAGCCCCTCAAAGATGCTTTGATCTAACGTGAAGAGCAGAAGCAGACCGGCTTCAAGCACCAGCATCACGCCCGCGGCCGCCAGTGAATTCTTGGTCATATGCTTGGTAAGAAGGGCCAGCAGCAGGGCAACCACGGTTAACGTGATAAATGAGGCCAGCGCCGTAGAGGCCAAATACGAAGACAGGTCGGCCAAATAATAATTGAGCAGCATAACCAAAAAACAAACGCCGGCCGCGACTGCCTGGCTTTCTGTAAGCGAAGAAATAAACATGCCAATCGCGATTAACGCGGCGCCCAGAAAAAGGAACGCAATAATTGCGCCTATCGACGTTTGAAACGGAACACTGCCAAACTGCGCAAGCAGCACAGGATAAAAGCAGACAATCAGCATGGGCAACATAAATACAATCAGCATGGCCAAATATTTTCCCAGAACAATTTGCGTCATCGACAGGGGCAGCGAATAAAGCAGCTGATCGGTTTTTTGCCGCTTTTCTTCGGCTAGCGAACGCATGGTCAAAATGGGCACAATAATAAGAAAAATAAAGGCCATGCTGCTAATTACGTACTCAAAATCAGCCAGGCCATAGCTCAAATTGTATACCATCATATAAATACCGGCAAACAGCAGTAAAAACGCGCCCCGTCCTGCGTGGCTTCGGTAACCAGTTCAATGGTCTCTTGCCCTGTAAACAGCTTTTCCAAATGCTGCGGCGTATCGCAGGCCACTAACTTGCCATTCGCAATAATGAGAATGGTCTGGCAAATTTCCTGTACCTGCGAAAGAATATGGCTCGACAATATTACGGTATGCGTTTTTCCCAGCTCGCGAATGAGCTCGCGAATTTCTATCATCTGTTTCGGGTCAAGGCCTACCGTGGGCTCGTCTAAAATAATGACCTCCGGATCGCCTAAAATGGCCTGGGCAATGCCCACGCGCTGCCGATATCCTTTCGATAACTGTTTCATGAGGCGGTGCTGAACGTCTTCAATTTGCGTAACCTGCATCACGTGCTCTATTTGCGCCGGCAGGTCGCTCGCCGGAATTTTTTTGGCTCTGCCTACAAACGTTAAATACTCGCGCGGCGTACGGTCCAAATAGAGCGGCGGATGTTCAGGAAGGTACCCGATCCGTTTTTTTGGCCTCCTGCTCGTCTTCAAAAATATCGTAGGAATCAATTTTGATTTCTCCGCTGGTGGCCGCCAAACACCCTGTCATCATGTTCATAGTGGTAGACTTTCCGGCGCCATTCGGACCGAGCAGGCCGTATACGCGGCCCTTTTCAATAGTAAAGGATAAGTCCGACACGGCGGTAAAATCGCCGTATTTTTTAGTTAAATGGCTAACTTTAATCAAAAAAAATGACCTCCCCTGCGAATTTTCTTTCAGTATGCTGAAGGCCGCTAAAGGGAGACTAAAGGTTTTATGAACGAATTTTGTGCCGGTTGTTAACATTTTGAAAAAAGACCGCTAGGTCCAGAACATTCCGGACCTTGGCGGTCTTATAGAGTGATTTTTTAACTGACTTACTCAGCTACGTTGTGATATACCACTACCTGGTTAACACCTTCGGCATCGGTATAGATAACAAGCATATCGCCTTCTACAATGTCAGCTGCAGTTGCTTCCTGCAGGCTGCCACTTTCAGCTACCGAAATAACAGTCCCTTCTTTTACATTGTACATGGTGCTGTTACCTCTGGCGGTATACTGGCTAAAGTCAACGTTAGCATAATCCTCAATGGTAGCGTTTTCGTCATTGGCTTTGTACATAGCAAGCATGAAGGAGCCTTCGCCCTCGATCGAGGAAACACGGCCAACCTTATACTCGGTACTGCTCTGCGCCGGGTGAATAATAAACTCCTGCTCGCCACTCTCTCCGGTTGTTACAATAACCGTATCGTTCTTATGCACCGAATTCTGTGTACCAGCAACCAGTTCACCGGATTCGGACACCAAGTTAAATACCGCGCCCTCTTCGATTGTGATTGTCTCATTCTGAGAGGTGCTTGTCAGATCACCCAGATCTAAGGTGGCATAGTCAATCGTATCCCCCAATGCGTTATAGGTTACCAGCGTCATTTCGGAACCTTCCACCGAAACCACACGGCCGATCGTAACATCGGCAGCGTTTAACAGCGTCTCACTCGAAGCATTGCTGCTTTCACTATTTGTGCTTGTTGTCTGGCTCGCGTTTGTGTTTCCGGTTGCTGCGCTGTTTGACGTATCTTCAGAACAGCCGGCTAACAGGCCCATACATAAAACAAACGACAAAGCAACCGCAATCATTTTACCATTGCGTTTCATAATTATTGTTACCTCCTGGCAAATCAATGTTTCAACGGGCTTCCTTATTATATTTCCCCGTTGCAGAGGCTATTATATATCGCAAGCCTAAAGACAACCTAAAATTCATTTGAAAAAGCGATGAACAAAAAACAATTTTCTTATTCAACAGTCAATGCAGTATATCTTTTGCCCGAGTGTGCGCCTGTCAAGGACTATTTCAGAACCACCTTAAATACAATCCGATCGCTGCCCTTCGAAAAGGCGCTGATTTCGCCATGATGCGCCCGTACAATCTCTCTCGCTATCGAGAGTCCAATGCCAAATCCGCCAGAAAACGTTCTTGCTTTGTCCGCCCTATAAAAACGGTCAAAGAGTTTCGACAGCTCAATTTGACCTACCGCGCGGTATTGATTTTCCACCAAAATGACCGGATGGCGGCGTCCGGAAACCGTTACGCCAACCTCGCCGCCGGCGTCGCAATACTTCACCGCATTGTCCATTAAAATACCCATAAGCTGACGAATGGCTCCTTCGTCGCCGGTATACCCCACCCCCTTGGCAATTTGGGCATGCAAGGTTTTTCCCTGATTTTGTATCAGCGGCTGAAAATCAGAAATGACGTCTTCTATGGCTTCGCTTAGGTTAAAGGCCTGCTTCGTCAGCACCTCCGGGTGCTCGTCCATGCGGCTTAAGGTAACCATTTGATTCACCAGCTCGCTAAGGTGCTTTGTCTCTTCTCGAATATCGCTTAGCCATTCATTGGCCCCGGTTTCCGATTCCACGATATCGAGATTGGTGAGAATCAAGGTGAGCGGCGTTTTCAGCTCATGGTTCGCGTCGGTAACAAATTGTTTCTGTTTTTGATAACTTTCTGCTATGGGCTTAACCGCTCGTTTAGAAAAGAATATAATAATGACCAGAATAATCAGCGCGCTCCCGACCAGCACCACACCGACGGAAACGAGCAGCAGGTGATACATAGAGCGGTTCATATGGCCGTCTACGAATACCGCCGCCATGCCGCGATCGGTTTGATAAAATTTATATCGATACCCTTCAATCCAGCCTCGTTCCTCTTCGTTTTCCCATACAATTTTGCCATAGGCTGTGGCCATTTCTCTGGTTACGGTAGAAATGGAAGAAATATTCGTTTCCTTAACGCTCCCGTCGTCGTTAAAGCGAACCAGAAAAAAACGAGTGCTAAACGGCGTCTCTTCGGTAATCAAATTGATCCAGCCACCGTTTGGCGGCGGGAGCTCTCCCTCTACAAACCCTCCGTCGCCGCTCGCAATGGTATCGGTTAACGTGTCCATAGCCGCATTAAACTGCCGCATACCTATGCTATATATTAGGAAGAAAATCACTGCAAAAACAACAATAACCGATAGCCCACAGATCCAAATCAGCTTTTTACGTAGTGTATCAATCATGGCTGTCTTCCAATACGTAACCCGCTCCGCGAATAAACCGAATGCAGAACGGAGCCTGTATGGCCTCCAGCTTTTTCCGCAAATTGGAAATATGAACCCAAACGACGCTCGTATCGACACTCGCGTCCCAGCCCCAAATATGTGTAATGAGCTGCTCTGTAGAAACAATGCCGCCCGGCCGCTGCATGAGCATTTCCAGCACCTGAAATTCTTTTCCGCTCAGGCCGCAGCGCCGGCCGTCATACATAAGTTCGTAGGTAGAACGGTTTAACGTCAGCTTGTCAAACGCCAAAAGATCGGGCGTATAGGTATCTTTGCGGCGCAGCATGGCACGCACGCGCGCTAACAGTTCGTCGGTTGCAAAGGGTTTGGGTAAATAATCGTCGGCGCCGGCGTCTAGCCCTTCTACCCGGTCCGATACCTCTGTTTTTGCCGTTAAAAACAGCGCCGGCGTTGTAATATGGCGCTCACGCAGTCTTTTTAGCACCTGAATGCCATCCATGCCCGGCATCATGATATCCAGAATCAGCCCGTCATATTCGCCCGATATCGCGTATTCCAAAGCTTCGTCTCCGGTTAAAACACCGTCTACCACAAATTGATTGGCCTTGAGAATATGAACCAATGATTTACAAAGACGCGGATCGTCTTCTGCTACTAATAAGCGCATCCTGCCCCTCCTATTTTATAAAATCAGATTGACACCGGCTTTCTCGGCAATGCCGCGTACATGCTCCAGTCCCTGCACCATGCGGTGGTCAATCACGCGAAAGCTCTCCGCATCGGCCGCCGGCAGCAAATCGACAAACAGCACATTGGCGCCGGCCTGAATAGCCCAGAGATTGCCCTCGGTATCGCCGAGGCCATTTTTTAAATTCTTACCCGGCTGCTGGGCGGTAATATCGGCGCGCGGAAGCAAAAGGCGAACCAGCGAAATTTCGCGGTGCATCAGGTCAATCCGGCCTGGCCCGCCTTCCTGCGCCAGCGGCGTTCCCGCTGCCGGCATATAAGGAATGTTGGGAGCCCAGCTGACGTTTAGCTCTTTCATAAGCCAAATGTCGTCTACCAATTCTTCCAGCGTTTGCCCGGGATAATCAACAATATTGCCCGATCCCAAATCCAGACCGGCTTCCTGAATCCAGGTAATGGCCTTGTTTCTCTTTTCAAATGTTGTAGAAGGGTTGAGCCGCTCAAAGGTATCTTTATGAGACATTTCAAATTTCATAACGTATTCGTCCAGTCCCGCGGCTTTCATCTGCACATATTGACTGCGGCTAAATTCCCCGGCGCCGAGACTCACGCGCTCAAAGCCCATTGCTTTTGCTGTCTGAATGACCGAGAGAATATCTTCAAACGGAAATTTAGGGTCTTCTCCAGAAATCAGAAACAGCCTGCGCAGTCCGCTTTGGTAGGCGGCGCTTGCCAGTTCTACAATTTGCTCCGCATGATAGCGATAGCGCTTGGGCAAATGATTGGAGGCGCGCATACCACAATATAAACATTGATTTTTGCAGATATTGCTATAGCCCAGCATAGCTGTAGCACAGACGCCTTTTTTTTCGGCCAGCATCGTTTCAAACGCCTGCGCGCGAATGGTTTTTTCATACTCCTCGCGGGGCATTTGCAGAATTTCTTTAATTTCTTGTTTCGTCATGAGTAATTTCCTCCATTGTTACAATTCTCGCTTCCAGTGCCCGGCCGTCCTCCGGATCGTGGGAGATTAACAAAAGCGGCCGCCCGCGGGTGTGTTTTTTAACGGCTGCCAGCGCCATGGCATGCGTTTTGCTGTCTAGCCCCTGAAACGGTTCATCCATTAAGACCGCATCGGCTTTAAATACCAGCGTCCGGGCCAGGGCCACGCGCCGGCGCATACCGCCTGAAAGCGCTCTGGGAAGCTGGTCTAAAATCTGAGGATCGGTTAAATTCAGCTCGGCAAGCAGCCGGGCTGCTTCTTGCCGCGACAGCTCCGGTCTCACAATTTTTAAATTCTTATAGACATTCATTTGGGGAAACAGACGATCTTCCTGGAACATCACGCTCAGCCGCGTCTTGTCGGTAAGCCCCAAAATTTTGCCGCTTTGCGGCGTAATGAGCCCGGCAATTGCGCGCAGCAGGGTGGTTTTTCCCATGCCGGAAGGGCCAAGCAAAACAACGGGTCTGGTTTCGTCAAAGGAAAAATTGATAAAGCGCAGAACTTTTTGATCGCCGTAAGAAAAACAGAGATTTTGAATTTCTATATTCATTCCGCACCTCCCCACCGCCGCGCTATGGTTTGAACGATCAGCGTGAGCGTTTTTTCAATCACGACGGATAAAATAACAATCACGACCGTCCAGGCAAATAGGTCGGTGGTTTGCAAATATACTTTGGCATCGTACAGCTGCGTACCGATGGCGTCTTTGGGAATGGCTATGACCTCGCCGGCAATGCCGGATTTCCAGGCAAAGCCCATAGCGACGCGGCACACCGAAAGAAAGTACGGGAGCACAGCGGGAATGTAAACGGCGCGCACGGTTTGCCACCGGCTGAGGCGGTACAGATGCGCCGCTTCCAATAGCTGCGGATCGGCGCTCCGCAGTCCTTGATCGACATTGCTCCAGACCATGGGCGCAACCATGAGAAAGGAAATAAACGTACTCAGGTTTTTGCCGCTAATCCAGATAAGCGCTAAAATAACGAACGAAGCCACCGGCGTTGCCTTAACAATGCTCATGGGTAGCTGCACCAGGCGGTAGATCGCTCTGCTGCGAAATGTAATCGCGCCCAGCAAGCTGCCTACGACCAGCCCCAGCAAAAAGCCGGCCATAATACGAAAGAAGGACGTACCGATAATGCGCCAGAATTCGGCGGTGGCGCCAAGCTCTACAATCCTCTGAAAAACAGCAAGGGGGGAGGCCAATAACAGGTCTCTCCCCACTGCGCGGTAGGCCAGCTGCCAGACCAGGAGCCAAAAAAGGAGCACCCCAGCCCAGCCGGCCAGTTTTTTCCAAGTTTTTTTATTCTGCATTATAGTAGAATGCGTCGTCCGGTACCGCGCCGCCTACGGAAGCCGGATCAGCGTCAAACAAAACCTGCAGGAAGCCCTGCGCGATGGTCTTCATTTCTTCGCCATCGATAAACACGATATTGCACTCCGGAATGGCTTTCACCGCTACGTTTTGCTTTACAATATCGTATTCTTCCGCATACTGCGCCGCTGTTTCCAGCGTGTCTTCGCCGTTGGTAAACTCAACAGATGCCGCATAGGCCTCCATGAAGCGCTGCAGCGCCTCGGGGTGCTCTTCGGCAAAAGCCTTTTGCACAACAATGCTGCCCATGGTCAGCGTGCTGCCTTCCCCTACTTCGTTCCACTCTTCCGTAAAGTCAAGCGCAACGCGCACATCGGGATTCTGCGCCATGAGGCTGGTTACAAACGGCTGCGGCAGCAGCGCGATTGTGGCCTCGCCATTGGCCATCAGCGCCGCCACTTCCGATGCCTCGGAGCGGTATTCTACCGTTAAATCCGTTTCCGGATCCAGTCCATGCTCTTCCAGCAGGAAATTGAGCGCAAACTCCGGCGTAGAGCCTTTACCCAGATTATACACGGTTTTTCCGGCCAGGTCCTCAACGCTGTGCACCGTATCGCCAATCTCTACGCAGTACAAAACGCCCAGCGTGTTAAGCGCCGCCAGCTGCACCGCCCCTTCGGTCTTGTTATACAAAACAGAAGCTACATTCGTTGGCACCGCGGCAATGTCGAATTCACCCTGAATAATTTTACCCAGAATTTCATCGGCCGAGCCGGCCAGCGTAAAATTGTAATTGTCAGGAGCACTTCCCGCATCGGCCTCGTGCATCAGGTTTAACATACCCAGTGCCGTAGGGCCTTTCAGCGCGGCAATATTCATATCGACTTTTTCATAGTCCTCTTCCTCAGCTGTGCTGGTTGCCTCGCTTGCTTCGCTGGATTCACTCCCCTCGCTGCTCTGCGCGCTTCCACCGGCTACGGAAGAATCCTGATCGGTGCTTCCGCAAGCCGCCAGCGATACAACCATAACCGCCATTAATAACCATGTGACTACTTTTTTCATTTGATTAAACCCTCCAATGACTGACAGTGTAGAATCATAATTTGAGCGCCCTGTTTGACAATATACCCTTTTTCTTCCAGGTGTGCCAGACTGCGATATAGCGTGGCTCTGCCAATATTGAGTTCCTTGGCAAGCCGGGTCAGTCCGCCGCTGGCCGTTACACATCCCTGCGCGTTTGCATGCGCCACCAGCCAGTTCCAAACCGCTTCCTGCGCCGACGGCGTTGTGAAGCTGTCGATTTTCTGGTTTAAAAACTGAATGCGCCCCGACAAAAAGGTAATATAATCCAGCGCCATCTGCGGATATCGCTGAAAAAGAAGCGTAAGCTCCTGATCCGAAATAAACACAATGCGGCAGGCTTTACGAGCCTGAAGCTCTGTGACATATTCCGCTATTGGCGCAAACAAAGCCGCAGCTCCAAAACACTGACCTGCCGTCAGCAGATTGAGCATGGCGCCGCTCCCTTTGAGCACAGCTACCTCTCCCGCCGTAACAATGCCCAGCGACCGTTTAAAATGGTGCTGGGTATAAATCATTTCTCCTTTGGGAAAGCTCTGCGCGGCCAATTCTTCGAAAACAGGCACCTGCTGCTCGCCGGTGAGCGATTGAAATAAAAAGAAGTCACGCAGCACCGCCTGATCGGCCTTGGTCAGATTCATGATACCTCCAACTGTCTCATTTGATACATTTTTCGTGTTCTATTATAGCCAGGCGCTCTCTGTTTGTCAAGTAGGATTTTGTCCTAAAAAACAAAATAATATGCAGCGCCCGGCGCCAGGGAGGCCAAAGACGTGGCTTGACTTTTTTTCCCTCTCGCCGTACAATGGCCACAAATAAACATGAATGGTTGCCTGCCGCGCAGGTAATCGGAAAGGATATCACTATGCTGATTCGACAATCTGCCTTTGAAACCACAAAGCCACTGCTAAAGGGCGCGCTGCACTGCCACACCACGCGTTCTGACGGAGCCGATAACCCCGCGGATACCATTCGTTACCACGCCGAGCATGGCTATCAGTTTATGGCATTAACCGATCATCGCTGCTATAACCGCCAAAACTATGCGCCGGAAACCGCAATCACCATTATTCCCGGCATGGAATTTGACGCAACCTTTGAAAAAGAAAAAGGCTTTCGCTGTTTCCACACGGTATGCATAGGGCCGGCCGACGAGCGCAACCCGTTTACGCAGGATCAACGGTTTGACAGCGGCGTGGCCGCTAACCAGACGGAGTACCAGCCTTATCTGGACTGGCTGCACCAAAGTCACCAGCTAACCGTATATTGCCACCCGGAATGGAGCAGCACGCCGGCCCGTTATTTCGATCAGCTAAAGGGCAATTTTGCCATGGAAATCTGGAATACCGGCTGCGCGCAGGATAACGGCATGGACACCAATGCCGCCTATTGGGACGAGCTGCTTGGCCAGGGACAGCGCATATACGGCGTGGCAACTGACGACGGCCACCATATGGGGCAGCACTGCGTTGGCTATGTTATGGTCAATGCGTCCAACACCGTAGACGCCATTTTGGCCGCTCTGGCTGAAGGCCGCTTTTATTCTTCGTGCGGACCGGTAATTCAAGACTTTTACGTAGAAGACGGCGTGGCGCACGTAGTGTGCGAGCCTTGCGCCACCATTCAGTTTTGCGCCGACAAGCACCCAACGGTTCAGTTTCAGGAAGAAGGGATTACGCACGCTATGCTCGATCTGCGCCATCAATACGACTATATCCGGGTGAGCGTGATCGACGCGCAGGGTCGCCGCGCTTGGACCAATCCCATCTTTTTATAAGATCTATGGTTTTCCTCCGGTATTGTTGAACCTGACGAGGGATATAATTTTTACAGAAGATTTTTTATGAAAAGTGTTGATTTTTGAGCCGCGTTGATCTATAATATAGACAAGATAGTTTTGAAATCTATCCTGTTAAAAATACGCTGAAGCAGAAGGGAGCGGTTATCATGAAAAAGACCATTATTACCATTGGTAGACAATATGGCAGCGGCGGCAAAGAAATTGGCCAGAAAGTAGCTGAGAAACTAGGCATTCAGTGCTATGACAGCCGCCTCATTCAAATGGCTGCTGAGGAGTCCAATATCGACGCCGAGCGGCTGGCCCAGGTAGACGAAAAAAGAGCTAATCCGTTTCTGTTTTCAGTTTCCTTTGAGAATATGGCTAATGGCGCCGGGTATTTTCTTCCTATGAACGATACGCTGTTTAATATTCAATCCGATATTATCCGGCGGCTCGCTACGCAGGAATCCTGCATTTTCATTGGTCGTTGCGCCGATGTTGTACTTAAAAACTTCCCCAATGTATATACCATTTTTATTTGGGCGGATTGGGAGGCCCGTGTAAGCCGTATTACTAAACTGCATACCATCGGTGAAAAAGAGGCCGGTAATCTTTGCAAGAAGATGGATAAACAAAGAGGCCTGTATTACAACTACTTTACCGATAAAAAGTGGAGCGACCCTTATAATTACAACTTGGTTTTAAACAGCACCGCTCTCGGCATCGATGGTTGCGTCAACGCGATTGCATCTCTTTTCTCATAATTTTATTACTCCTTAAGAGGAAGCGCCCTGCCGGCAAAAAGCCGGCGGGGCGCTTCCTTTTTTCCCCTTGCATCCCTATAATAGGCGTGGTACAATGGGGGTAACCGAGGGGCAAACCACCTTTGCTTCTCACATCTTTTGCGTATTAGGAGGGTATTTTATGAATCCTTATCAAACCGGCTACACGCCGATTCCGCCAGTTAATCCTGTGGTACAGGCGGTTAAACAATCGGCAGCTTCCCCTGTATTTTTAGCTGTTGTCATTACATACTCCCTTTCACTGGTCATGAAATTGATCACCGCTTTTTTGCCCAATGTCGCTGCGCAGGAATTGATCTATGAAATATTTGGATCTACAGCTATTTTCTCGGACGCCTTGTCCATTGCGCAGGGTTCGGCTCAAGTTGCCAGCATTCTGGCGCTGATTCCCGCCTTACTGGGAACCATTGGTCTGTGGCTTATCTACAGCGCCGGTCGTAAAAAAGACTATGGGCCCATGAATACCAGCGGATTCGTTCTCGTGCAGATTTTACTAATCATTCGTGTAGTTATGATCGCCACGATTACCCTGTTACTGGCCGTTGTAATTATTCCGCTCATGGTTTCGCTGGGTCAGTATTCCAGCTACTACTCCTCATATTCCTATTCTTCCTATTCGCTGTATAGCACTAGCATGGTTCTGCTGGGCGTCGTTCTCTTTTTCTTAATTGTAGCCCTTATCTTTTGTATTATCTATTATATTAAAGCTTCCCGCACTACCTCGCTTATTAAGCACGCCGCCTGCGGACAGCTTTTGCCCCGGCGCGTTTCCCTTTTTGTCATTGTCATTAACTTTATTCTTATGGCGTTCTGTTTCTTAGGGGCCATGACCAGCCTGTTTACCCTCTCCTTTTTTGAATGCCTCAGCTCTTTATTAGACGGCCTTTTCTTCTTACTCCTGTCTATTGTGCTGATCAATTTGAGGAACAAGCTGAACCTGCTAAGCCGGCCCATGGTACCGCCGCAGGGCCCCGGTCCTAACCCCCAAAATCCGTATGGACCGCAAAACGCCGGAGATCCTTTTCAGCTGCAATAATTGCCAGAAGCTCATAAAAAAGACATTGGATTTTACTTCCAATGTCTTTTTTATTTATTCCGAGACTTCTTTTTAAATGTAATCGTAATCTGAGTGCCTTTTCCCAGCTCGCTTTTGAGATCAATCTGCGCCTGATGATATAGCGCTCCATGCTTCACGATGGATAGCCCCAGGCCTGTTCCGCCAATGGCTTTCGAGTGGCTTTTGTCAACACGGTAAAACCGCTCAAATACCCGCTGCTGGTCTTCCTCGGGAATGCCAATACCGGTATCGGCTACAGACAGCACAATATGCTCTCCCTGCGTGCGCAGCAGCACGTCAATGCTCCCGCCCTCTTTATTATACTTTACCGCATTGTCGAGCAGATTATAAATCATCTCGCGCAAAATTTGCCGAATTCCCGTTACCACCAGCTGCGCCTCGTATGCCATGGGAGCGTGCAGTCGAATCAGGATATTGCGCTGCTTGGCAGCGGGGGTAACCCGTTCAATTTCCTGCGCGGCCACCTCGGCCAGATTAACCTGTTCCTGATCCATAAGAACCTGATTTTCATCCAGCTGTGAAATTTTAATAATGTCTTCGACCAAAGCGATGAGCCGCTGACTTTCTTTATAAATATTGCCGGCAAAATGGGGTACGTCTTCTGAGCGCACCATGCCGTTTTGCATAATCTCGGCAATGCCGGAAATAGAGGTAAGCGGCGTTTTAAGCTCGTGCGATACGTTGGCAGAAAATTCGCGCCGCAGCTTTTCTTTATCTTCCATTTCGTGCTCTATGCGCTCGTACTGTTTTTCCAGACGCTGCAGCAGCGGCTGCAATTCGCGGTACGTCTGGTTTTCCATGGGATGCTCCAAGTCCATTTCATTGATTGGCTGTACAATTTTACGGGCAATCCGGTACGCTAAAAACATAGATACCAATACGGCTGCCACAATAATGAAAATCATGGGCTCGGACATATCGAGCAGCAGAGAAACCATGGAGCTTTGCGTATTGGACACGCGCAGAACGGTTCCGTCTTCCAGCAGCCTGGCAAAATATATTGTTTTTTCGGACAGCGTGCTGGAATAGCGTTCGCTTTTACCGCTTCCTGCCTCACGCGCTGCCACCACTTCTTCCCGCTGAGCGTGGTTTTCCATAGTTTCGGAATCGCTAACGCTGTCAAAGAGTACGTCGCCGTCTTGACCAATCCAGGTAACTCTTGTTCCGTCAAAGGTGTCCAGCTCCTGCAGGTATTCCATTCCCGACGCTTCTACACCGGCGCCGATAAATGAGGCTTCCGCTTCCAGGCCGCGCCAAGTGCTTTCGGAAAAATAGGAATACATGATACTCATAATCAGCACCAGACACGCAGCCAAAACAGCCATAACAACGGCCAGAATGTTTTTAAAAATCCGTTCGCTCATGCGGTCGGCTCTCCAATTTTATAGCCCACGCCGCGCACGGTTTCAATGTAATCGCCGGCCGGCCCCAGCTTGTGCCGCAGCGTCCGGATATGCACGTCAACGGTACGGCTCTCGCCGTCAAATTCATAGCCCCAAATCTGGCTTAAAATCTGGTCTCGGCTAAGTACCATGCCCTGGTGCTTGAGCAGCAGGCATAACAGTTCAAACTCCTTATACGTTAACGTGATATTCTCACTTCCTACCTTTACCTCATGGCGAGAAGGATACACCGACAGAAGACCTAGGCTGTAATTTTTCTGCGCGTCGGGCTGATCGTCCAAGCGGCGCAGCATGGCTTTTACCCGGGCAACCAGCTCCATCATGCCAAAGGGCTTGGTCATGTAATCATCGGCCCCCAGATCCAGCCCGTAAACCTTATCGTATTCCGTGCCTTTCGCCGTAATCATCATAACCGGCAGCCGCTTGGTCTGGTGATCGGCCCGCAGCTTCTTCAAAATCTGCAGCCCGTCTTCCCCCGGCAGCATAATATCTAGTAATAAAAGGGAGGGTTTCTTTTCTTCCATCGCCTTCCAAAAATCCGCAGAGTTAGAAAAGCCCTTGGCCTGCAAATTGCTGTGACTTAATGTGTAAATGACCAGCTCACGAATGCTGTCATCGTCTTCTAAATAATAAATCATCGCTTTTACTCCTTTGAGACAACCACTGGGCAGCCGCTACCGCCCATACAGTAACGCCTGCCTATTAGCAGTATACGTAAGCCCGCGCCATTTTACAAGTAAAATGTTTGTTAAATCCGCCATGGGAACATATCTTGCATGTTGCCTACGCTTTGGGTATAATACTCTACAGAGAAAACAGGCTACTGCTTAAAATCTCATGGGAGGATTCGTATGATTTTTCTTTCTGCCACTTCTGGCGAATTAGCTATTTTAGACTGGATTCAAGAACATATGCGTTGTGACGTATTAGACTGGTTTTTGCCCCGCTTTACGCTGCTGGCCAATTCGGGCATTTTTTGGGTTTTTGTTACTTTGCTGCTCCTGAGCATTAAGCCCTACCGTTCCTGGGGCGTTGAAATGGCCATTGCCCTTACGCTCTGCCTATTCATTGGCAACGGCGTTCTAAAGCCCCTCATTGCTAGGGTGCGTCCTTTCGATGCCAACCCGGCCGCCCCCCTCATTGCCACGCCGCCCACCGATTACTCCTTTCCTTCCGGCCACACCTATTCGTCATTCGCGGCTGCTACCGTTTTGCTGTTCCACAAAAAAAGCTGGGGCGCCATTGCCGTGATTATGGCCTCTATTATTGCCTTTTCCCGTATTTATTTATATTTTCACTACCCCAGCGACGTGCTGGCCGGCATGATTTTGGGCATCGCCATTGGCGCTCTGGCCCACTATAGCGTGCAAATTGTGCAAAAAAAGCGCCACGCGCAGAAAGGATAACCCATGGATACCCGAGAACTTTTACAAAATGTACAAAACGGCTCCCTCTCTTTAGAAGAGGCTGAGGCCATGCTTAAAAAGCTGCCCTACGAAGATCTGGGCGGCTTCGCCAAACTGGACCACCACCGGCAGCTGCGCCAGGGCTTTGGCGAAGTGGTTTTTTGCAGCGGCAAAACCGACGAGCACCTGCTTGCCATTTACCAAAACCTAGCCAGCCGTCAGCACGGCGTACTGGGCACCCGCGCCAGCGCGCACCAATTTGAGCTGGTGCGCCGCGCCATTCCCGAGGTTACCTACGACGCGGTATCGCGCATTTTAAAATACGATCCCGCCCCCGCGCCCCAAATTGGCCGCATTGCCGTATGTACCGCCGGTACCGCCGATATTCCGGTGGCCGAAGAAGCCGCGCAAACCGCCGAATTCTTTGGCAGCTATGTAAAACGCTACTACGACGTAGGCGTAGCCGGCATCCACCGTCTGCTCTCTAATATTGACGAAATCAACCAAGCCAACTGCATTATCGCGATTGCCGGCATGGAAGGCGCGCTAGGCAGCGTACTCGCCGGCCTCGTTGACAAGCCCGTTATCGCTGTTCCCACCTCGGTCGGCTACGGCGCTAACCTCGGCGGCATCTCGGCGCTGCTCACTATGATTAATTCCTGCGCCAACGGCATCACCGTCGTCAACATCGACAACGGCTACGGCGCCGCCTACACAGCCACGCAGATCAACCGCCTCGCCACACGCGCCGGCGATCCGGTGCATATACCGGCGCGGCCGGAACCCCCTGCCGCTCCCGCTCTGACTCACGCCCCTCAGAGCGCCGGCTCCGCCGCATCCGCGCCCACGGCGCCGCTTTGGCTGCTAGAAACCAACATTGACGACAGTACCGGCGAGGCGCTGGGTTACGTAATGGACAAGCTCATGGCCGCCGGCGCGCTAGACGTTTTTTATTCGCCTATTTTTATGAAGAAGAACCGCCCGGCCTACCTGCTGCGGATTATGTGCCGCCAGGAGCAGATTGCGCAAATGGAAGAAATTGTATTTACTCATACGACTACGATTGGAATTCGGCGTTTTGGCGTAGACCGCACGGCGCTCCCCCGGCGGATCGAGACGGTAACCACGGCGCACGGGCCGGCTCAGGTGAAGGTGTGTACCTTTGGAACGGAAGAATATGTGTATCCGGAATTTGAGAGCGTACGCGCCATTTGCGAAACGTCGGGACTTTCGTATCAGGAGGCGTATCAGGAGGTGTGCTGGGCATGGAAGCATCAGTAAATTTGCAAACGCTGCGCGCGCATTTGCGCCAGTATACCAAGCAGGACTGCGTGCTGGCGTTCTCTGGCGGCATCGATAGCAGCCTGCTGCTTAGGGTGCTTGCGGATTGCGCCCGCGAACAAGGCAGCGCCGTACACGCCGTCACCTTTATTGGCAGCTTACACCCGAAAGCGGATTTAACGATTGCCCGCCGCGTGGCGGCCGAGTCTGGCGCTCCTCTGACAGAGCTTACCATGGACGAGTTATCTAATGAAGCGCTGCTGAACAATCCCGTGAACCGCTGCTATATTTGCAAGCGTTATTTATTCGAAACACTGCAGCGCTGGGCAGCGGAGCGCGGCATTCAGACAGTTCTAGAAGGTACAAACGAAGACGATCTGCATGTTTACCGTCCGGGTGTTGCCGCCGTGCGCGAGCTGGGCATTCATAGTCCGCTGGCAGAGCTTGGTTTTACCAAGCAGCAGGTAAGGGATATGGCCCGCGAACTGGACATTTCGGTGGCAGAACGCCCTTCTTCTCCCTGCATGGCTACGCGCCTTCCGTATGGTACGCGGCTGGAGGCGGATGTTCTGCGCCGCATTGAAGACGGAGAAAGTTTTTTGCATGCGCTCGGTTTTGCCGCCGTGCGGCTGAGGCTTCACCAAGACGTGGTGCGGCTGGAGGTGCCGCCGGCAGACTTTCCGCGCTTTCTCGCGCAGCGTGAAGCGGTGATTGAGCGGCTGCACGCGCTGGGGTTTGTGTACATTACGCTGGACCTGGAAGGCCTGCGCTCGGGAAGCATGGATTTGTATTTAAACCAATAAGTACATACAGTCAGACAAAGGCGCGTTCGTGCCTCTGTCTGACTTTTTTTGATTAGACTGTCCCTCCGTGGCCAAAACTTTTTGACTAAATGGGGATAGGCTTTCCCCTGCGCGGCGGGAACTACGACGAGTGGAGACGGAAAGGGCTTCGTCTAGCAGTATTAGTACGAGCAAGCCGTGAAAATGCCCGCGACACAGAGTTGTCTGTATGCAAGAAATAGTGCTGGAAAATATCAAGCTGAAAAGGGATGGATTTCTGCCCCCGCCCGACATTTTTTGTTGCGACGAAGATAGAACCGTCTCTGCATAACCAAAACTTTTTGTCTAAATGGGGATAGGTTTTTCCCGCGTGGCGGGAATTATGACGAATGGATATGGAAAGGGCTTTGTCTGGCAGTATTAATACGAGCAAGATGCGAAAATATCCGCGATGCAGAGTTGTCTATATGCAACAAATAGAGTTAGAAAATATCAAGCCAAACAGAGACAGGTTTCTGCCCCCGCCCGACATTTTTTGTTGCGACAGAGATAAATCCGTCTCTGCATGACAAAAACTTTTTGTCTAAATGGGGACAGGTTTTCCCCCGCGTGGCAGGAATTATGACGAATGGAGACGGAAAGGGCTTCGTCTAGCAGTATTAGTACAAGCAAGATGCGAAAATGTCCGCGATGCAGAGTTGTCTATATGCAACAAATAGAGTTAGAAAATATCAAGCCAAACAGAGACAGGTTTCTGCCCCTGTTCGATATTTTTTATTGCGACGGAGATAGAACCGTCTCTGCATGACAAAAACTTTTTGTCTAAATGGGGACAGGTTTTTCCCGCGTGGCGGGAATTATGACGAATGGAGACGGAAAGGGCTTTGTCTAGCAGTATTAGTACGAGCAAGCTGCGAAAATGTCCGCGAAACAGAGTTGTCTGTATGCAAGAAATCGTGCTGGAAAATATCAAGCCATGCAGAGACAGGTTTCTGCCCCTGTTCGATATTTTTTATTGCGACGGAGATAGAACCGTCTCTGCATGACAAAAACTTTTTGTCTAAATGGGGATAGGTTTTTCCCTGTACGGCAAAAACTAAAACGAACAGAGACAAAAAAGGCTTCGACTAACAACATTCAGAAAGCACCTGGCCTAATAGAGACAGGTTCCTGCCCCTGCCCGACATTTTTCTAAATCTAACAGAGATAGTCCAGCGCCATTTTTTCCCTAACCGGTATTTTTTCTTGCAGCACAGGGATAGTACATGACAAAGGGACGGACCTTCCGCAATGCCCAAGCCACGAGCCAGATCCTCCTGCAACAGGTCCGTCCCTATTCTTTTACCTTCTGAAACGAATA
>CALWPV010000011.1 GCA_944383515.1 uncultured Clostridia bacterium | reverse complement strand
ATATAATCTAAAATAGTCACTGTTTGGTCATAAAACAGCGTGGCATAACTCTCTAGCCCGCGTAAGCGCCGGCTTTCCAGCCTCTCCAGCAGTGCGCTTGTAATCTCCTGAAGGCGCTCCGCCTCTTCCTTCAATCCTTCGGCCAGCAGCGACTCCATGCCGCTTTTTAGCTGGCTCTGAATGCACTCTGTGCCGCGCTGAATCTGCTCGTCCCCCAGCACAATTTCCGCCACCGGCCAAATTGTCAAATATTCCAGGCGCTGCGCGCTGCGCTGCGTCTCTGTATCCAGCACCCGAATCGAGTCAATTTCATCGCCCCATAGCTCAATGCGATACGCAATATCCCCCGTCACGGGATAAATATCAATAATACCGCCGCGGACGGCAAATTGACCACGGCTTTCCACCTGCTCGCATCGTTCGTAACCCATCTGGATCAGCCTTGGAACCAGGGTTTCTTGAGGCAGCTCGTCGCCGATGCGCCGCCGAATAATGAAGCTTTCCCACACCGTTTTCGGCAACAGGCGGTCGTAGAGCGCTTCAATAGATAAAACCACGATCTGCGCTTTTTCCTGTCTGAGCGCCTCAAACACTTTCATGCGCTCTTCTTCAATCGCTAAGCCACGTACGTCGGCGCTATAAAAAAGCGGATCTTTGGCCGGAAAAAAATAGCAGGTTTTAGGCGCGTAAAAACTGAGCTCTTCAAATACTTCCTTGGCCTTCATCTCATTGGCCGTAATCACTACGGCCTTACGTCCGGTAAATCCTAAACACGCGGCAATCAAATGATTCTGAACTGAATCACCTGCGCCGGACAGCAGAAAGGGCTCCTGCCTGTCTATATGGTCCAGCGCCGTTTGCATCCACGTTTCTTGCCGAATCGGCTCCCATAATCCTTGCATCATTGATCCATTCCCCCATTCAGACTGCGCCGCCAGGCTCACCGCTTGCTGTTATACAGATTCATGGCCTTATCCATGCCCTCGGACACAATGGCCGCGCTTGCCTTAGCCGCAGCCTCGATTGCCTGCGTAATAACAGGCATTTCTTCCTCGGTAAACCGCGCAAGCACATACCGGGCTAAATCCCATCCCGGCGGCTTTTCGCCTACGCCAATGCGCACTCTGGGAAACGCCTGCGTACCCAAATGCTCAATAATGCTTTTCATGCCGTTATGGCCCCCTGCCGAGCCGCCGGCCCGCAGTCGCAAATGGCCCAGCGGCAGCGCCACGTCGTCGTAAATAACAATAATCTGCTCCGCCGGTATTTTATAAAACCGCGCAGCCGCCGCTACCGCAATGCCGCTTCGGTTCATGTAAGTCATGGGACGGCACAGAAGGCACTCATGACCTCCCAGCTCGCCCCTAGAAATTAAAGCGTCAAACTTAGCTCTTTCTGACGAAAAATGATACTGATCGTGTAATGTAACGGCCGCCTCAAATCCAACATTATGACGCGTAGCCGCATATTGTAAATCCGGATTTCCTAATCCTGCAATTAAATACATAGAATACTTCCTTTTCTGTCATGATCTCCTTTGGGTATCCTCATTCTATCATGATTTCAGACCCCATGCAAGACCTACACTTCCGACAAAAAAATAAGTAGTGAAAAGCCTTTTTGAATATGATATAATACCCTTACAGAACGACCACAAGAATCCTGTCAAGGATTCTTGTTAAGTTTGGCACGTATGTGCCAAACTTATGATATAATAGACGCAGCATCCAGCTTATCGCATATTCAAGCGATAGAGCTGCGTCTTAAGTTCGCCTACCGGCGAACTTAGGTGGAAATATAGTATAGTGTTGTACAGAACGACCGCAAGAATCCTGTCAAGGAACTCTTGCTATGTTGAGGGCGCCGCCCTGAATGGATATTAACAACCGAGGTGTTTTATATGAAATCGATATATTTTATTGGTATTGGTGGCATTAGCATGAGTGGTATCGCTCAGATCATGAAAAGCAGAGGGTATGAGGTGTCCGGATCGGACCGCAGCGCTTCTGCTATGACCCAGCTTTTAGAAGAAGCGGGCATTCCGGTTCATATCGGGCAGCGAGCTGAAAATATTCCGAAAAATGTAGATACCATTGTGTATACCGCCGCCGTCCATGAAGACAATCCGGAGCTTATCGCGGCGCGCGCCACGGGAGCCCGCGTGATTGAGCGTGCGGTTATATTAGGAGAACTGTTAGACGAATTTGCCGTGCCGGTTGGCGTAGCCGGAACCCACGGAAAAACCAGTACCAGCAGTATTTTAGCCCATATTTATATGGCGGCCAAGCTGGATCCGTCGATTGCGATCGGCGGTATTTTGCATAATCTTGGCACCAACTACCGCGTGGGTCAAGGCGACCATATGCTCATTGAAGCCTGTGAATACAGCGATAGCTTTTTGCATTTTCATACCCAGTATAATATTATTACCAATATTGAAGCCGAGCATCTGGACTACTTTGGAGATTTAGCGCATATTCAGGCTTCATTCCGCCAATATGTGGCCGGAATGAAAGAAGGCGGCGTTCTCGTTACTTCGCCGGAGTGCGCGAAACTGTTCCGGGATTTGCCGGTTCAGATCCTCACTGTCTCACTCGACGAACCGGCCGATATTACCGCCGAGCATATTACACACCATACCAGCGGTTTAGGCTCTTCTTTTGATCTCATTTACCGGGGGCAAAATCTGGGCAAGCTGGATCTGTATGTTCCCGGCCGCCACTTAATCTACGACGCACTCTGCGCCGCCGGAGTGGCGATTGCAGAAAAACTGCCTTTTTACACAATTCAAAAAGGCGTCGCTTCATACCAAAGCACGCAAAAACGATTTGAATACAAAGGCATGTTCCAAGGGGCCCGCGTCATCGACGATTACGCACACCACCCTTCGGAAATCCGCGCTACGCTGGAGGCTGCCAGAGAGGTACCTCACAAGGAGCTCTATCTTGTATTTCAGCCGCATACTTACAGCCGCACGGTTGATTTTTTCAACGATTTTGTCGAAACCCTCGCTTTGGCCGATCATGTGATTTTGGCGGATATCTATGCCGCCCGCGAGACAAACACACAGCATATCAGTTCTCAAATGCTGGCCGATGCCATTCGTCCACACAACCCAAATGTCCATTATTTTCCATCATTCGACCAAATCGAAGATTTTTTGAAAAAAAACATTTCCACCAATGATTTGTTGATAACTATGGGGGCCGGAAACGTAGTAGAAATCGCAAACCATTTAATTGCCGAGCAGTAATCCACATTATCCACACTCCATGTTCGACCAAACACGCGTTTTCAAAATGTGAATAACTCGCTCCTTTTTGTGGATAACTTCAGCTTCTGTAAGCCGCTGTTTAAAAGGCTTTCAAGAGATGTTCGGATTGTTCTCCCTCAGTTATCCACATTTGTGTGGATAACTTTATCCCCACCCTGCTCCAACGCGTCCCCCCTTCACAAAAAATAATTCGTATTGTATAATAGAGACGCAGCTCGCAATTCATTGTAGTTTCTCATGAATATAACATAGTCTTCCTGTGTTATAGACGCTGCGTCTATTTATTTTACATACTTTAGAAAGTTGGGGAATCGCCATGCCAGCACTACTATTTCAAAATCCGGAATCCGGCTTTACCACGCCAATACCGGATGACTTTATTCTTAATCATATGCCTGCCGCCAATGGCAACTATGTCAAAGTCTATCTATACGTATTTCACCACTATTTTAGAGCGAAGGCCTCATGCTCTACCAAAGATATCGCCATGGCACTTGGTTTATTAGAATCGGATGTACTCCAGGCATTACAATACTGGCATGAAAAACGGGTACTCGTACTTCGTCAGGATGGCGATCAGCTATGGCTTTCTTTTACGCTTCCCTCTCCGACTCCCCCTTCGGGGCCTTCTGGGCAGTCTTCCGATCGCTCTAAGGTAGTTCGCGTTGAACGCAAACCCGGTTACTCACCGGAAGAAATCGGCATTTATGGGCAAAATCCGCTCATTCAGGATCTATTCGACTATGCGTCCCGCCTGCTGGGAGAGCAGTTTAGTTTTCCTAATCTCTCTCTGCTATTCAGCTTCTACGACTATTATCGTCTGCCTATCGAGGTCATTAAATTCATGATCCAGCACTGCGTGGAAAATGGTAACCGCAGCCTGCGCTATATGGAAAAAGTGGCACAGGACTGGGCCGATCAGGGAATTACCACGGTGGAAGCCGCCAAATCCTATGTTCGTCGTTTTGAAGTGTACCGTCCTATTTTACGCGCTCTGGGAGTTTCCGACCGCAAACCGGGACAGGCTGAAACCGAGGCCATGGATCGCTGGCTCTATCAGTACAAACAAAGCCTTGAACTGATTTTGGAGGCCGCGGCGCGTACGCTGCGAAAAACAGGGAAGCCCAGCTTCAAATATATGGACAGCATTTTGCGCTCTTGGTCGCAGCAGCAGGTTCAAACACTGGACGATGTAGCCCGTGCCGACGAAGCCTTTGCCGCGCAGCGTCAGGCCGGCGCCGCTAACACGGCTGCGTCCCCTACTCCTAAAGGCGCATTCCATACATATAGCAGACGAAGTGACCGAGATTACGGTAATTTAGAAAAACAGGCGCAGGATCAGCTTTACACCCAGCGCCAGGGCTAACGGCTAACTATTTTTAGGCTTTGCCATGCCGAATGACTACAAACAGGCTAAAAATGATTGAATACTTTAGAAGGGAGATTGACTATGCCGGTACCGGACTCACTTATCCGCACGCTGCTTTCAGAATATGAGCAGCGCCGCACTGTAGCACAACAACAGGCGCAAGATCGCAAAACGGCGCTATACCGGCGCATCCCCCGGCTACAGGCTATTGAAGAAGAATTAGAAGCGATCGGTCTTCGCGCTGTGCGCCGCTATTTGCAGTCGGGCTCCATGAGCAAGGAGCAAATCATGACCTCGTTAAAACAAGATAACGAGCGATTATTGGCTGAAAAGAGGCGGCTACTTAGCGAAGCCGGCGTATCGGAAGAGGATCTGGCCGTGCACTATCAGTGCCCAATATGCCAAGACACCGGATATGTTGGCGGCCAAAAATGCCGCTGTTTACAGCAGCGCCTTATCGATTACGCTTACGATCAATCTAACCTCAAAAAAATTATACGTACCGAAAATTTTTCAACGTTTGACTTGCAGCGCTTTTCTACCGCTATTCCCTATGGTGAATCGCATTCTCCTCGGGACAATGCGGCGCAGGTGCGGGAACTAACGCAGGCGTACGCCCGTCATTTTCCTGAAAATTCTCCTCGCAATCTATTCTTTTACGGTGTAAGCGGAACCGGTAAAACTTTCTTTTGTAATTGTATCGCTAAGGCTGTATTAGACGCCGGATATACCGCTTTATACTTAACCGCTTACGATTTTTGCAGCGCTATGGAAGCTTATCGCTTCCGCGATAAATCGGCCGCGGCCCCCTCTCCGTCTATTCATGACTTAATTCGCGACATTGATTTGCTTATTATTGACGATTTGGGAACAGAGTTTAATACGGCGTTATCGGTATCCGATCTGTTTTACGGGGTCAATCAGCGGCTGCTCCAACAAAAATCGACAATCATTTCCACCAATCTATCTTTAGAGCAAATCGAAAAGGTGTATACTGAGCGCATGGCTTCCCGTATTGCCGGCAATTATCGGCTCATTAAATTATTTGGTCCCGACCTTCGGTTAAGCCCCCGACTTGCTCCATAAAAAAAGAAGCTATCGGTATTTATTTTCCGATAGCTTTTTCTATGCACTTACCTTACTCAGCCTCCGCTTCCTCGATGCGCCGCCTGATCACGGTATTTTTAGGCGAATATTCGGCAATCGCGTTTAACAAACGATCGTTGGGCTGAAAATAGACCAGATATTGTTTGTCGGCATCCTGACCGGCGATTACATACGTGCCGGAATCCGGTTTATCCGGAATGGCCATAATCGTTTGATCATGCTTCTTTTCCTCTTCCTTTTTGGCCTTAGGATCGTCGGCCGGAACAATCATCCGGCATAGCCGGCAGTCAAAGGTAACCAGGTGGCGCCGGGTGCTCCGTCCATAAATCACGTCAATATCCAAATTTCCATTGATAAAAATATATTCGTATTCTTTCGATACGCGGCGCCACATAATCCAAACCACCAGGGCTACTGCCATAACAATGACCGGCGTTACCAGGTAGGAAAAGGCCAGGCTAACCACGAAGGGAATTGAAATCACAATCAGACCGCAGATAATCAGTAACACCCGCATCATGCGATCCTTTTGCGCATTTCCCCTTTTAACCATCTGCTCCAAATATAAATCATCCATTGACTTGCTTTTATCCTCCTACTGCTGATAAAACTCTATAAACGACTTCTTCGTATACTCATAATCGGCAACGGCCATGAGCTCTCTCGACGAATGCATGGAAAGCAGGGCAATGCCCATGTCCATAATATGACAAGGCAAATTGGCTGCAATAACCGGCCCCAACGTTGAGCCGCCTCTGGCATCGGATTTATTCGTGAACTTTTGAACCGGCACGCCCGCGTTTCGGCACAGCATTTCATATACACTGTAATCACAGCTCTGCGTAACATAGCTCTGCCCCGCCGCCAGCTTAATAACCGGACCTGCGCCCAGCTGCGTTTTTAACACCGGATCGTGTTTCTCCGGGTGGTTCGGGTGAATGGCATGCGCTACGTCGG
>CALWPV010000010.1 GCA_944383515.1 uncultured Clostridia bacterium | reverse complement strand
ACCGCATATTATAATCGATACTATCAAGCGATCGATGCTGAAAGAAAGGATGGTAGCGGATTCTCGCGAACCATTCAGACAATTCAGGAGATGCAACCTTCGGCTACGGTTGTGGAAGACGGCCTTTCGATTTCTCGAAACAGTGTGGCTGAAGCACAAGGCGATATAAGCCAGTGGCTGGTCGGTCTTACGCTGTAATAGGCTCTCTAAGTTAAGGAAAGGTCGTGTATACTGCAAACCTAAGGGTAAATACCAAATAACAAAACGAAAATTCTGCATTGCTTCCAAGTAGTTTATAATGAAATCAAAATTTAAATTTAAATGAGAAAGGATGGAGTTTACCAATGAGTATTTTATTTATTAATGGAAGCCCTAATCAGAAGGGAACCACCGCCCAGTTGGCAGCTACGCTGCTGGAGGGAAAACCGTACGAAACCGTCAATTTGGTTGACTACAAAGTATATAGCTACGGACAAAAATTTGAGGACGACCAGTTTGATCTGATCCTGTCTAAAATGAAAGAAGCCGATACGATTGTATTGGGATCGCCGGTGTACTGGCACAATATGTGCGGGGCCGTGCGCAATTTGCTGGATCGTTTTTATGGTCCGGTGAAGCAGGGAGCTTTGTCAGGAAAAAAACTGGTGTTTATTTTCCAAGGGGGAGCGCCGCAGCCGTGGATGTTTGAAAAATCGGAGTATTCGATTATACGCTTTGCTAAGTTATACGGCTTAGAATATCTTGGCATGGTGAGTACACAGGGGGAAGCGAAACAGCTGGCAGCTAAGCTGTAATGGATTTTACACAAAAACTCTCCAAGAATCTCTTGGAGAGTTTTGTGATACTTTGTTTTATACGGTATAGGCATAGTTAAAAATTGAAAATGAGTATTAGACAAGAAAATGAAAGTACATTATAATACCAATCGAACCAGTTGGCAGGCAGAGATTGGCCAAATAAGGAGAAAGGGAAAAACGTGAAACCAAAAGCAATCTGTAAAATGGGAGTCGATATCGTCATGACTGTCTTGCTCCTGTTTTTAATGGGATATCAGTTTTGGGGCGAGAAGGCTCATGAATGGGCCGGGGCCGTCATGTTTCTTTTGTTTATTTTTCACCATGTGCTGAATAGAGCATGGTATTCAACCATATGGCGTGGAAAATACACGCCGCTGCGCGTAGTTAAACTGGTGCTGAATCTGGGGCTTTGTTCTTATGGCGCTGCATTTAGGCTTGCATTGGGGCATGTTTCTTAACCTCGGCAAAAAAGCGCTGCATATTCGGCAATCTTCGCGTGCGCAAGCCTGGGCGCTTCGGGGCATAAGCGCCGTGATTGCGGTGTATGGCCTTATTGTTTTTGTGCAGAGGAATTTATTAACCTACATGCTGTTGCAAACAGAATTTGTTTTTCTGGATTTTGGCGAGGCGATTCCTCTTTTTTATTTGGACTATCTGGCCATGATGGTGTGTTTTGTATTGCTGTCGTATTGGGTAACGCGGCTTCTAACTGGCCGTCAGGTCAACCGATCTCGCGAAAAGAATAAAAAGTCAATGAATGGAGGATTAGTGTGAAGTATACTCAACTAGGAACCTCGGCGTTAACGGTATCGCGTATTTGCATGGGCTGCATGGGCTTTGGCGACGCCCAAAATGGGCAGCACAGCTGGACGCTGGACGAAGCGCACTCCCGTGAAATTATTCGGCATGGGTTAGACATGGGTATTAACTTTTTTGACACAGCTATTGGATATCAGAGCGGTACCAGTGAGCAATATGTGGGCAGGGCTCTGAGAGATTTTGCGCAGCGCGATAAGGTGGTGGTGGCTACTAAGTTTTTGCCGCGTACGCCGGAAGAGATTGACGCGGGCGTTTCGGGGCAGGAGCATATTGAGCGCATGGTCAATACCAGTTTAAGTAATTTAGGGCTTGACTATATTGACTTATATATTTACCACATGTGGGATTACGCGACGCCGCTTTACGATATTATGGAGGGGCTAAGCCGCGTGGTGAAGGCGGGAAAGGTGCGTTATATCGGGATTTCTAACTGCTTTGCCTATCAGCTGGCTAAGGCGAATGCACTGGCCGAGAAAGAAAACTTCCCGCGATTTGTTTCGGTTCAGGGGCATTACAATTTGATCTTTCGCGAAGAGGAGCGGGAAATGGCCAAGCTATGCGCGGAAGATCAGATTGCTATGACGCCGTATAGCGCGCTGGCCGGCGGACGCCTAGCCAAGCGGCCGGGCGAAACGTCGAAACGACTGGAAGAAGATAGCTACGCTAAGCTGAAATACGACGCCACGGCGGCGCAAGATCAGGAGATTATCCGGCGAGTGGCTGAGCTGGCCGATGTGCATCAGGTGAGCATGACGGAAATTTCGCTGGCATGGCTTTTGACAAAAGTGACAGCGCCTATTGTGGGGGCTACGAAGCAGCACCATGTGGATGGCGCGGTAAAGGCAGTAGATCTTGTTTTGCCGGCCGAGGAAATCGCATATTTGGAAGAAGCGTATGTGCCGCACCGTTTGGTTGGCGTTATGGCGCAAAACACGCCGGCGGCGGCTAAGAAGCCTCACGTCTGGTCTACAGGAAGTCAAACCATTTGTTCGTAAAAAGAGATATTTTAGGGAATACTATACGGGTAGGGAATGATACATGCAGGTCCTGCCCGTTTTTTTAATATTTCAGAAACAATTTTTCATTATTTCAAAAACAAAGAAGCAGTATCCTACAGACATCCGATAAGGAAAGATTAAAAACAGACGGAGGTTGAAGGAAATGCAGAAAAAGGATTTTGTTACGCTGATCATGAGCACGATTGGAGGAATTTTGTTTGCTCTAGGTATGTGTATGGCGCTACTACCGGAATGGGGCGCTATGACGCAGGGCATTGCGATTGGCGCCATCGGGGTAGTCATCCTGTTGGTTATGCTTTTAGTACGTCGTAAAATGAGCGGAAAACCGATGATCGTGATTAACGGCAAGGCAATTGGAACAACGCTGCTTGGCGTTGCCGGCGCGATTGTACTGGGTGTAGGCATGTGCATGACAATGGTATGGAATATGATGCTGCCCGGCATTATTGTTGGTATTGTGGGTATCGTACTTTTGCTTTGTCTCATTCCTGTCATTAAAGGTTTAAAATAAGTGTATGGAGGTCTTAAACAATGGCAAAATCTAAATTAGTCAAAGCCAATGAAAAAATTGCAAAAGGGGTAGTAGAAGGGTATAAAAAGATTGAAAATGGTGTAGTCAGCGGATATAAAAAAATAGAAGACGGCGTTACCGACGGTTACAAAAAAGTGGAAGACACAGTGGTGAGCGGATTTAATAAAATAAGCGATTCGTTTGTCGATCAGTTTTTAACAAAAGAGGGCGAAACCGTAGAAGAGGCCAAACAGCGTCTGGCACAGAAAGAAGAAAAGAAATCATAAGATTGGCGCGCATACGCGCCAACTTATGGTATAATACCCACACAGGACGACCGTAAGAATCCTGAAGGGATTCTTACTAAGTTTGGCGTGCAACGCCAAACTTATGGTATAATAAACGCAGCATCAAGTTGGTTGTGATTACGCGCCAAAGAGCTGCGTCCAAGAGTTCGCTTACAGCGAACTCGCGCAAAATATGACATGACGTCTACAGGACGACCGCAAGGGGGAGAGAATGTATGTTTAAAGTTTTGGTGGTAGAAGACGATAGAGAGCTTTGCCATACGGTCTGCTCGTATCTGACGCAAAACGGATATGAAGCGAAAGGGTGTTTAAGTGCCGACGAAGCCTATGACGCGATGTATGGGGGCGATCTTTTTGACATCATTCTTTCGGACATTATGATGCCGGGAGTGGACGGCTTTGAATTTGCCCATACAGTGAGGAAGCTGAATCAAGAAATTCCGATCTTGTTTATGACGGCAAGAGATGATTTTGCTTCTAAACAAAGAGGCTTTAAAATGGGTATCGACGATTATATGGTAAAGCCGATTGATCTGGACGAGCTGCTTCTTAGAATTGAAGCGCTGCTGAGAAGAGCCAAGATTGCGCACAGCAAAAGACTGACGGTAGGCAGCCTTACACTGGACGCGGAAGAGCATACCGCATATCTGGACGGCGAGGAAATACCCTTAACCGTGCGCGAGTTTAATCTGCTTTTTAAATTGCTTTCGTACCCTAAGAAAACGTTTACCCGCTCTCAGCTGATGGATGAATTTTGGGATACGGCATCCTCTTCCGGCCCGCGGGCCGTGGATGTGTATATAACCAAGCTGAGAGATAAGCTTTCGGCATGTAAAGATTTTGAAATTGTGACGGTACATGGGCTGGGATATAAGGCAATGTATAAATAAGCAAACCTGTTCTTGCTGGAGGGTACTGTGAAAGATAAGCAAAAGACAGTTCGGTGGTTATTGGCGCTGCGGCGCTATCTTATGTTTTTTCTCTTAATGGCGTTTGTGATCAGCTGCTGTATGATTTTATTTTTGAATATGGTGAGCCGGCAGACTGGCATTGAGCCGACGCAGACACATATTGAACAGGCGGCCAAGGTAACTTTTTTAAATGTTTTGCTGCTGAGCTTTTTGTGCACAGTGATTGACGAAGTGCGGCGCCGCATTATGGTGAACCGGCCGGTTCAGAAAATTGTTGCGGCGGCGGAGCAGATGATGAAAGGGGATTTTTCGGTCCGCATTCCTCCGCTGCGCAGTTTGGATCACGACGACGGGTTTAGTATGATTGCGGAGTGCTTAAATCAAATGGCCGAAGAGCTGGCGGGGATCGAGACGCTGCGCAGCGATTTTATTGCTAATGTGTCGCATGAACTAAAAACGCCGCTGGCGGTGATTCAAAACTATGGTACGCTGCTGCAGAGTCCGGATTTAACGGAAGGAGAAAGGCTGGAATATGCAAAAGCGGTTACGGAAGCGGCGCGGCGTTTAGCTAGCCTTATTACGAATATTCTAAAGCTTAATAAGTTGGAAAATCAGCAGATTTATCCGAAAACCGTAACTTATAATTTAAGTGAGCAGATTTGTGAATGTTTACTGGCATTTGAGAATGTTTGGGAGGAAAAACAGCTGGATATTGAAACTGAAATAGAGGAAGAGGTTCTGGTGACGAGTGACGAGGAGCTGCTTTCTCTTGTCTGGAACAATTTGTTTTCTAATGCCATAAAATTTACCGAGCCAGGAGGAAAGGTTTCGCTTTCGGTGCAATCGCAAGGCGAAATGGTGGAGGTTAGCGTAACCGACACGGGGTGCGGCATTCCCGCAGAGGTAGGAAAACATATTTTTGAAAAGTTTTACCAGGGAGATACTTCGCATGCGCAGCAGGGAAATGGTCTGGGGCTTGCGCTGGTGAAACGAGTGATCGATATAGTTGGCGGCGATATTTCTGTAAGCAGCGAGCTGGGCAAAGGCAGTACCTTTATGGTGAGACTTAGGAGGGCTCAGCATGCAGCGCCTTAAAACCATTTTGAAAAAAGTCTTTTTTCTGCCGCCGGCGCCCACGGTTCTTATTGCGGTGCCTTCTTTTATTTTTGTTTTTATTATGTTAAGCCGGGAAGAAGAATCGGTTCTTTCATATGTAGCGTATCTGGCATCGGCGTATGCTATGATTCTTTTGGCTACGGGAATGGGCAGTATCATTCAGGTGGCGCGCGGTGGCTTTCAGCATTTTCCGCTGGTTCGTAAAATTAAAGCGACGTCGTGGGGCAGCCGCCTGTTGGGCGACAGTCTGTTTCGCTCTGCGGTAACGCTGCATGGTGGATTAGCCGTTAATTTATTATATACGATTCTCAATTTCTTTTCGGGAGTTCGCTATCGCTCTACATGGTTTATGGCCTTGGCGTTTTACTATGTGTTGTTATCGGTTATGCGGGCTATTTTGGTGCGCTATGTGCACTGCAAATCCATAGGGGAGGACATGGAGGCAGAGCTGCGCCATTATCGCATATGCGGTGTTATGCTGCTTGTCATGAACCAGGCGCTGGTAGGCGTGATCGTGTATATGCTTACGCAAAACCGCGGTTTTTCATATCCCGGATACCTGATTTACGCCATGGCGCTCTATACGTTTTATATTACAATTATTGCGATTGTTAACGTGATTCGCTTTAGAAAGCAGGGAGGCCCTGTCATGTCAGCGGCGAAGGTAATCAATTTGACGGCGGCGCTAGTGTCTATGATTTCACTGGAAACAGCTATGCTCGCGCAGTTTGGAGAGGGTGAGGCAGCGTTTAGACAAACTATGCTTGGAGCATCCGGCGGCGCGGTATGTGTGATCGTTTTAACTATGGCCATATACATGATTGTGAGCGCGACGAAACGATTAAGGTTTATGAATCAAAGGGAGGGTTAGTGTGAAAAATCAGCTCGAATAGCTGATTTTTCACACGGCTATTTGTGCCGAAGCGTCACAAATAGCTTTCTTCGCAGGCGCAAATTTGAAATTTGCGCCGCGACCTCCGCGCTAAAGCGCTTCGGAATGGAGGTTAGCATGGAAGATAAAAAAGATACCTTTACGTATACGTATTCGTCTAAAGAACAGGAAGAGATACAGGCGATTAGAAAAAAATACTTGCCTAAAGAAGAGGATAAAATGGAGCAGCTGCGCAGGCTAGACAGAGGCGCGGCCAGAAAAGGAACGGCGGTATCGATAACGGTAGGCGTACTGGGCTGTCTGCTTTTAGGCGTGGGCATGTGCTGCAGCATGGTCTGGATGGCACACTGGTTTATACCGGGTATTATTCTTGGCATTTTGGGTATGGCGGCAATTGCGCTGGCCTATCCTTTATATAATCATATTACGAAAAAAGAGAGAGAGAAAATTGCTCCTCAAATTTTGAAGCTAACCGAAGAATTGGCGGATTCAGAATAAAATGCAGGCCGGACAGCAAAAACTGTCCGGCCTTTTTTCTCTATTAAGCATGGAGAAGCAATAAAAAAAGCAGGGTACGGGAGTCGAACCCGCCTATCCGGCTTGGGAAGCCGGCGTACTACCGATGTACTAACCCTGCAACAAGCTCCTTGCGCTTGAGCATTCTTATTATACTGCATCGGGCGAAAAAAAGCAAGGCTTATTTTTATGGTATCAGCCCGTTATTGTAGGATTACCATACATGTGTTACAGCTGAGCAGAGAGGAAGCTTTGGAAGCTGTGAAATGATACCTGTGACTCCTTGTTGTTGGAGCCGTAGGTATATTTTGCCTTCTATGTTATGCTAATAAAACGAAAAAAAGGTATAGCGCATACTCCCTCAAAATAGCCATGATTGGCGGCCAAGGGAAGAAAATTCTCTGAATATCCCAGAGATGGAAGAATATGGGCTGGTTTTACACCTATAAAGTTATTTTTTGTTTTGCTGAGAGATACGTTCTATCCTTAATCCGACTGGTAACAAGACTGTATAGGGGAGAGTTTATACCTATGGCTGTTTGCTTCCCTTTTTTTAGGGAATTTGAGGTCAAAAGAGATAAGAAAAGTAACCACAGATAAGACTCGGCGGATAGATTGCTGTCGTTTGGTACGAAGGCGCGCCAATCTTATGGTAGTATCCATACAGAACGATCGCAAGAATCCTGAAAGGATTCTTGCTAAGTTGGCGCGTTTACGCGCCAAACTTATGGTATAATACCCACACAGAACGACCGTAAGAATTCCGAAGGAATTCTTACTAAGTTTGGCGTGCAACGCCAAACTTATGGTATAATACCCACACAGGACGACCGTAAGAATTCC
>CALWPV010000009.1 GCA_944383515.1 uncultured Clostridia bacterium | reverse complement strand
CTGCCTTGGAATGCTCTGGCCGCTATACCGGAAACCTATTTTACCGCTTGGGGCTCTCTCTTTGAAAGTTTACAGCTGACCCCAGACGATACCCTGCTTATTCGCGGCGTAACCTGCGCTTTAGGGTATGCTTCCATACAACTTGCCAAGGCGCTGGGCTGAACACGGCGGCATCGTCTGTAACACCGGGATGTTAGGCGGATTATATACGGTTAAGGCGTTTGATCCCATCAAATTTATCCCCAACGGGGTTTATCTTACCGGATTTCACAGTAACTGGCCCACAGAACATGTAATGCATGCCTTGTTTGCTTTTATTTCGGAACATCGCCTAGTGCCGCATGTAGGAAAGACGTTTGCGTTTTCGGACATTCGCTCTGCGCTTTTAGCGCTGGACGAGGGGCGTGTGAATGGTAAAATTGTTGTACAAATTTGAACTGGCGCTGCGGCTTCCATGCTACAGCGCTTGGAAATGGAGGATACTATGTTATGGACGTAACAACCTGTTTGCAAAAGCTTCAATATGTAGGTGTGCTTGCTTTTGCCACTGTAGATAACGCGGGAAAGCCACAGGTTCGCAATATTAGCGCCATTCATTATGAATCGCTGGACTCGGCTCCTGCTCTCTATTTTTTTACCGCTAGAGGTAAAAATTTTTGCCGTGAACTGCTGGCCAATGGACATGTCCAAATTTTAGCCTATACGCGTTATAAAGAAATGATCCGGGTTTCTGCCAGAGCCATAGCGGTTCCTGAGGAGCAGCAGGCTCATTGGATCGACACGATTTTTGCCGAGCAGCCTTATTTAGCCAATGTATATCCCGGTAAAACGCGTGAAATCGGCAAGGTTTTCTGTATTAACGAGGGATCTATAGAATACTTTAATCTGGGAGTGCGCCCCATTTTTCGTGAGCGATATACCTTTGGTACGAGTCCAAGCGCCGAGCCGCCCAAGGGCTACCAGATCACACAGGCCTGCATCAGCTGCGGTACCTGCGCGCGCTACTGCCCACAAGACTGTATACAATCCGGAAGCCCCTACCAAATTCAGGCCGAGCACTGCCTCCACTGCGGCAGCTGTTTTGAGCATTGCCCCGTTCAAGCGGTGCAGCGCCTAGGGTAATCCTATTCCTTTTCTTTGCCAAAAGGCTTATCTTCATGTATAATATGATATGATAATAATTTAGGACAACTGCAAGAATCTGGAAAGGAGCTTTTCTATGAAACCCATTCGCATTCTTTTCACTGGCGACTCGATTACCGATGCTCACCGCACCACCCTGAATCATGCCCTTGGTCAAACCGATACGTTTGGAACGGGCTATCCGCTTTTTATCGCCGCGCGCCTCGCCGCCGAAAAGCCCGGTCGGTTTGAGGTACTGAATCGCGGCGTATCGGGCAATCGCATTGTCGATCTCGACGCCCGCGTCAAATGCGATTGCATCCACCTTCAGCCCGATATCGTAAGCATTATGATTGGCATTAACGACGTCTGGCATGAAATCATGGCCCGCAACGGTGTAGACCTCGAAAAATTCAAACGCGTGTATACCTCTATGCTTCGCGAAATTCAGGCAGCGCTTCCGCACGTACGGTTGATGCTCCTATCGCCCTACGTACTGCCCGGCACAGCAACGCAGGAGCATCTGGACATTTTTCAGCAAGAAACCTCCGCGCGGCGCGCGGCTGTCAAGGAGCTGGCTACCGCCTTTCACGCAGCCTATCTGGACACCCAGGCTCTCTTTGACCAAGCCTGCTCGCCTTCGATCCCAGCTTCCACCTGGAGTCTGGACGGTGTCCATCCTACCCCGGCCGGACAGTGGCTGCTGGCTGAGCACTGGCTACAGCTTTTTAACACAGTTTGCTCCCATTCGCATGCAGTTTAAATTTGCAGCCTAATTTTTCCGCTGCTCTTTTACACATAATCATACGCTGTAAAAAAATTTCAAAATAATCCATAACGCTGCAAATCGCGTCGTCCAGCTCCAGCGTCATTTGAATTACCTTACGTTCATGATCGACCGAAAGCTCGGACGAGAGCGCTGCGTAATTCACCCGGTCATGAATATCAAACGTGGCCGGGTTTGCATTTTGTACCCGATTGCGGCGCACATCGGTTTTATCTGCCAAAATCAGCGCCGCCGAAACTTCGTCCACCGCCGTTCCCGTTGCTTCGTCGTGATGGCCGATAGCGGTGGTCACCGTTAAAATATCTTTCATCGCCATGCCGCGGTTTTGTAAAATCTGATAGGCCAAAATGGCGCCTGTATGGGCGTGATCATGTCGATTGATGCTATTGCCAATATCGTGCATATAGCCCGCGATTTTCGCCAGCTCTACCTTGCGCGAGGAGCACCCTAGCGCTTGCAAAATACGCCCCGCTTCTGCTGCCGCCTTAGCCGAATGCTTCTGCGAATGTTCCGTATAACCTAGTTCTTTTAAAATTTCATTGCCATGCGTAATCAGCGCGTTCACTTCTTCGTCATGCAAAATCTTCTGATAATCCACTTTCATACTTTTTCCCTTTCCTAAAATACTTCTAATTTTGTAATTATACACTATCCGGATTAAATGCAAAACGATTTCACATGAAATTCCGGTAAAATCAGGTGGCCTCTCCTGAGGCACGCTTGCTCTTTCTTCTGCTGTGGGCTGTTTTATTGGTACTGCTATCGCCAGAAATGCGCCTAATCACAAACGAAGAAATGGTAACGGTAAGAACAGAAAACACAATGCGTGTAATAGAAATATACGTTAAAGACAAGGCCAGCACCACGAGATCTGCTAACAGATACGACAGCGAAAGGCTAAGGTGCGTGACTCTGGAAATCGTTAACGCCAACGCGTCATCACCGCCGCTAGAACCTCCCTGCCGCAAAATAATGCCTGTGCCAACGCCGACAAACAGACCACCTAAAACGGCCGCCAATAACGGATAGGGCGTTAAGTTGGGCAGCATCGGCGGAAAAAGCTCCCAGAAATTATAAAATAATGAAACGCTAAGCGTAGAAATCGCCGATATTTTAATAAACCGCCAGCCCATGTAGCGTATGGCTAGCGCGTAACAGATAACGTCCAATACCGGTGTTACAACGGAAGCCGGAATGCCAAACCAGTGATCAATCAGCAGCATCAAACCAATAAGGCTCCCTTCGGTAATATCGGTCTGCTGATGAATATTATGCACGCCAAATGAAAAAATTGCCGCGCCCACAATAATCCATACCACTTTTTTTAAAGAAATGTCTTTTTTCAACCAATGTAAAAAATCAGTCGCTTTTTTTCTAAACATATATATCACTCCTTGTCAATTATTCTAATATAGATTATACTAAAGGATATAGTAACTATAGAGTCAAGGGGGATATATGAAAAATTTATTTTCCATTGGAGAAGTATCACGCTACCAGAATATTTCCAAGCAAACACTTATTTTTTACGACAAAATCGACCTTTTCAAGCCGGCCTATGTGGATCCGGATAACGGATATCGCTATTATAGTGTCTATCAGCTGGATTATCTAGATACTATTTTAATCATGAAAAAGATAGGCTTTTCTCTGAAAGAAATTCGTGAGCACATGCGACAATATACCATTGATCGTTCTCTTATTGCTTTTCGCGGACAACTTTCTGTAATTGACCAAAAAATAGAAGAACTTAAACTGATTCGCAGTCGTGTAGGGCAGCGCTGTGCACAAATGGAAAGCGCCATGATTCATGCGCAAAAAAAAGATGCCGTCGTCATAGAAAACGTAAGCACCTCGTATATTTTATATCGAAATGTAGCCAAACCATATCGCCTACAGGATATCAGTATCGCGACTAAGCAATGCTTTACCGACGCCTTTCAAAAAAAACTTCCCATTTTCTTTCAGAGCGGTGTGAAAGTTCCTTTGACGCATATTCTTCAGCAACGGTACACCGAAGCTACACTGGCTTTTTTACCTATTGAAAAAACAGACCAAGACCCTTGTATTTTGCAGCTTCCTGCCGGAACCTGCGCCACATTTTATCATGTGGGCGATTATGAATCAATTGGGCAATCATATCAGCAGCTTCTGGCATATTGCAAGCAAAACGCATTACAAATCGTTTCTGATTCTTACGAGCTTTGCATCAATGACTATCTGACTTCGCGAGATGAAAATGAATACATTACCAAAATCATGTTTTACGTTCAGCCGGCTGATAATCTTTTATAACGCAGTCTAAAATGTCTCGAGCCGCATATTTGTTAATCTCTTTTTTCTGTTTTTCTTTCATGGCCTCTGCCTGAGCCCGGTCTGTTAAAAGCTCAATAGCCGCTTCGGCCAGGCGCTCGGGCGTATGGCCGCTGCGCGAAAGACCAAGACCGGTAAAAAAAGCAATATTTTCTTCTTCCCAACCGGGTATGGGCGTCATTTGTACCAGCGGAATTTCACGTACCGCCGCCTCGGTACTGCTGAGCCCTCCCGGCTTACTCATCATGACGTCGCAGGCGTCATAATACTGCCCTAATTGCTGCGTATACCCATGCACAGTAATACGAGAATCCGCCGCAAACTGCTCGGTGAGGGTCCGTTTTAATTTTTCATTGGTACCGCAGAACGCTAGCAACACGGCGTCCGAGGACAGCCTTGTCTGCAGCGCCGTCACAATATCGGCTAAATTACCATACCCCATGCTGCCGGTAACCAGTAGCAGGATAGGGCTGGACGCAGGAAGATGGAGCGCCTGGCGCGCTTCTTCTTTAGAAATTTTGGCAATTTTATCGGACGTAACAGGAATGCCTGTTGCTATACAGCGTTTGCCGGGCGCTTTTTGCCGGTATAAGGGAAGGAGCGCCGCATGCGGTATAAAATAACCGTCGAGATCGGTCTCGGATACAAAGGGCGTATACGTATAATCTGTAACTACAAAATACGAATACAGCGTTTTACCGTGTACAGAGCGCAAATGGGTTAATGCTTCTGCCGCAAAAATGTGCGTGGCAATGACCACATCAAACTGATTGGCTAAAATAAAGTCGTAAATGCGCTCGGCATACCGCGCGTTTTCATAGTACGCAATGGATTTTGCTTCTGCCTGATCCATAATGGAAGCAATCTGATTACCCACTTTAAACAGCTTCGGCATATACAGCGCGCTTTTCGTGTGAATCTGCGCAATTCGTTTCGAGGTTTTGGGCGACGCAAACAGCAGGGTGTCGATCATAGTACAGGAAATGCCTCTTTTTTCCGCTTCTTCGATTAAAGCCTTCCCCGCCGAGTTATGTCCCTGTCCCGTATTAGCGGATAAAATGAGAATTTTCATAGACCGCGCCTCAAGTTGCCTGCCAGCGCCGAGACGCCGCTCCGTCATAGTAGACCAGGAGACGGCGAAGCCGCGGACGGTTATAACGCTGTACTATAATAAAAGGAAAGTGTGAAACACCATATAGCGTAGCAAACAGGGTTCGATACCCCGGCGCCAGATACAATAAAAAAATGGGACTGAGTAATAACAAAATAACATGTACTAGCTCAGCCCTGCAGGTTTCGATAACCAAACGGGCCATATGCTCCCGGGAATGATCGCCCTTTAGGTTTTTCGGTACCATGGATCCTACATATCTGCTTTTATCAGGCAGCCATAGTTTCCATTTCTGGACGCCTACTTTTTGGTATATCCGCCCGCCCCGCTCCCAGCGAAACGGAGCAAACGGAAAACGATCGGGACGCAGCGCCGAAACGGGAATCGCTTCTCCTATAAAATGCGAGGCGATACCTAGGCCGGCAGCGCCGATCGCAAATTGTACTAACTGACGTAAAAACATATAAAACTCCTTACTCGCGGTTCTTGCTCGTTGGAAAAGTGGTTATACTCGTATCCAGTATTGTAGCATAGTATATGTAGAACCTCAAGTAATTAATATATTCTTAAAAAACCAGCCTTGCTCTCTTCCCTTGTATAATCCGTATTCACATGCTATACTTTGAATATCATTTTATTGAGGTGAGAAGTCTTTATGAATATTCAATGGAATTCCCAAACATATCAGGACCAATTTTCTTTTGTACCCACATATGGAGAAGACGTGCTGAGTCTTATTACCCAGCCCAGCGGCTGTAAGGCTCTGGATCTTGGCTGTGGCAATGGCACGTTAACCCAAAAATTAAGCGAGCGCGGATATGACGTGCTAGGCCTGGATGCTTCCGAAGACATGCTGGCTCTGGCTCGCCGCGAGCATCCGGGCCTTCGCTTTCTTTGGGGCGACGCCGTTACTTTTACGCTGGACCAGCCTGTTGACCTTATTTTTTCCAATGCTGTATTTCACTGGATTGACGAAGACAAACAGCAAGACATGATTGCCAATATAGCCCGTCACCTTACGCCCGGCGGCGAACTGGTTTGCGAATTTGGCGGCTATGGCTGTGGAGAAGCCGTTCACTCTACGCTGCAGCACTGCTTTGAAAAGCGAGGGCTTACTTACCCCCGCACTTTTTACTTTCCCACCATTGGTCAATATGCTCCCTTGCTTGAACAACACGGCCTGCGCGTAGAAGTTGCCCTCTTATTCGACAGGCCCACGCCACAGCAAGGCCCTGACGGCCTTTTAGACTGGATTCATATGTTTGTCAAAGCGCCCTTTGACGCTATGGACGCAGCGCTGCAGGCAGAAATTGAACAAGAAACTAAACAGCTTCTGTATCATAAGCTTTGCCAAAACGGCACATGGTACATCGACTATGTCCGTATTCGGTTACGCGCCAGAAAAGCATTGCTGTTGTAAAAATTCTTCGTTTTTTTAATAACCTGTCCACGAATATGAATAGCTCGCTTCCCTACGTGGTAGCTTTCTAAACGAATGAAGGTAAAAAGAAATTCCACCCGTTCCTCCATGCTGCCGCTGTAACCAGCGTAATACAGCTGGTTATGCGCAAGATAAACCCGCTGCACAAGGGAGGTACCGGAGCAGTTAGCCCAGTACATTAAAAGAGGAATAATAGAAAAAACGGCGATCGCCAGCAATAAGAAAAACAGCACTCTCAGCAGCTGAATGACTTCCAGATTTTGAAGTTCTTTCGTAAGCGCAAGCACAAAACCAGAAACTTTGCGTATTCTGCTTTGTCACCCTGATATCGGGAAGTCAGAAAAAAGACGAGAGGTACCAAGACAAGCAGCAGTGCGGTGAATGCCAAGACAGTAATCCATATGCTGCTTGCAGTCCTTGACAAAGGGGCCAAGGTAATTATGCAGATCAGAAGCGTAAATACTTCCAAAAGCAGCAGCCCCAGGCCAATACATACCGCAATCCGGGGCCCCCTTTGCCCCACTCGATTTCTTTGTTTCTCTCGCATCTGTTTTCTCATTTACCGCGTATTAATTTCCTTAATAATGGGTTCCAGCGTATTAAAATCTGTGAAATCCACTTGCTTTCCATAAGTTTCTATAAAGGCCTGGTTCTCCGCCGTTTGTTTTTCTGGCGGAATTTTGCGTAACGATTGGTAGAGCAGTTTTAACATAGTCCGGTGACCGAAAGAGAGCCGTTGATAATCGATGCCTCCGCGAAGCTGAAACATTTTTGCACGGTCCAGCAGAGTTGGGGGCAGCTGCTTTTGCAAGGAAGCGCGAATATTGTTTTGGTTTTCCGCTTCGTTTGGATCGGCCAGCCCTACAGTAACAATAAGGAGCCTTTGCCCGCTCCGGAGGGAAACGCCTCGCATGGTTTTCTCGAGCCCCAGCACGCCGCCAGCATACAATCCGCCTAAATAAACAATTATCTTTCTGTTTGAAAGAACGGGCGCCTCTTTATAGCTGACAGCAGGAATGCCGGTTTGCTCAGACAGCTTTTGCGCGTATCGGCGCGTGCTTCCATACTGACTGCCATAGACAATTATGTTTTCCATAACCACCCTCCTATTGGCGTAAATACTCTTTATTACATTATATAGCGCGCCGCAGGGAGTAACTAGTCAGTTTGAGTTAAATCTGCGTAAAAGCTTGTGACGACGAAAATCAATCGAGTAGGAGGAAATTCCTCTGATTGAGGAATTTCCGACCTCTCACACCACCGCTCATGCGGTTCCGCAAGCGGCGGTTCAACCAACTTAACAAGTGACACACCTTTCGGCGTAGTAGCTACTCATGGAGACTAGCCCAAATGCGGCTAGTCTTTCATTGTTTATCGCCTTATGTACCCAACCGTTATGAGCAAGTCTCGCATAACGGTCTCCACAGTAGGCGATTTTGTATGCCACCCAACGGGGCACGTCTAGCTTCATCAGGTTCCTTGCCCTGTTCTGCGCTGTTTTCCAGTGTTTCCAAATACACATCCGCAGGCGGTAGCGTATGTTGCTGTCCAGACGCTCACATAGTCCCTTCATGCTTCCGATTTTGAAGTAGTTTATCCACCCCCGGATTAGCTGGTTCAGCTTCTGCACCTTGTAGCTGTTGCTCACTCCCCAGCTTCTGCATGTCAGTTTCTTCATCTGTGCCTTGAATTTCTCTACTGCTTTCGGGTGCGGTCTGGCTTTATACCCTTTGGCAAATGTGTCAAAGTAAAATCCAAATCCGAGATACTTGATACCTTTGGGCTTGTCCACCCTGCTCTTTTCAGCGTTTACTTTTAGTCCC
>CALWPV010000008.1 GCA_944383515.1 uncultured Clostridia bacterium | reverse complement strand
CAGCTATTTGTGCCGAGCGCCACAAATAGCTTCCTTCGCAGGCGCAAATTTGAAATTTGCGCCTGCCCCCGCGCTAATGCGCTTCGGAATGGAGGTTTTTATGGCTCGAAAAAATTATGTAAGAAAGCCCTGGCACTTAGAGTACGAAACCGCCGAGGCTGTGTGGGAAGCCTGCCATAGCCGCCGCGCAGAAGGGACGCTATCCCGATTCGCGCAAACACTTTACCGACCGCTTGGAAGCGGTGTGGTCTAAGTCTGAAATGATGATCGCGAATGAGTTAAACCGCCACCACCTGCGCTATGACTATGACTGGCAGGGCTGTATGTGAATGAGCGGCTGATCGTGACGTATGAAGATAATGGCACGGTGAATCTGGACAATGTGCGGTTATTTATTCGGTCTAAACCGTTTCAGAAAGTGAAGCCGGACGGGGATAAGGACGGGGCGACCGGGCAGCCGATGCCGAACCAGAAACCGGGCGGACAGGGATAAGATGCGCCCGGGACGGAGCTAAGGAAGGGAGCGAGAAGGAAGGGATTCCAGGGGAGGTCCGTCCCCATGACACGGGGTCTCCCTGTTTAGGTGATAAGTTTGGCGCCGATTAGGGATAATGTGAGAGCAGAACTGTCCCTGTTCGCGCCGGATAATTAGCAGAGCAGGGATAACATGTGATCTCGTTTCCGCCTGCTATCCCTGCGCAAAGGGATAGTAAGCAGCACAGGAACCGGAAAATAGCGTTATCCCTCTTTGTTCCAAAAAGGTTTTTGCCAAACAGGGATAACAACGGCCCTTTCCGCCCCTGCCGAGGTAGATATATAACCGAATAAAGAGACGTTCTATTGCTATGCTGCCAGATATTCTTCTGAGCAGGGACAGATTGCGTCGTTATTATCCCTGCGCTGCATTTTTCATTTGCAATATAGGGACACAGCCCGAACCCATTATCCCCGTGCGTCCAAATAATTAGCCGAAGAAAGAGGGATAACGTCCCCTCCGCCTCCCCTTTGCGTAAATTATCCCGCTGCGCGGGGATAACGAGCGGCATCTGTCCTTCTGCTAAAGCGATATATAGCACCTCGCCCGCATCTGATACTATAAATAATTTCAAAACTGGAACTTTTCATGTGGTCAGATTGCGGTATAATGACCTCACATTGAGTAAACGCTAGCACACGATGCCGGCGGAGAAAAAAAGGAGAGTGAATCATGAACCAAAACCGTAATCAGCAACTCATGAAGATTGTCCTTTGCGGACTTGTTGCTGCTCTATCCTATGTTGTATTTACTTTTTTACAAATTAAAATCCCACTGCCCGGCGGCGATCAGACATCCATCCATTTGGGCAATGCTGTCTGTGTTCTCGGCGCGCTGCTGCTAGGAGGCCTATGGGGAGGCATTGGCGGTGCTATCGGTATGACAATTGGCGATCTTTTCGACCCGAAATACATTATGTTAGCGCCTAAAACTTTTATTTTAAAACTTTGTATCGGCCTGATCGCCGGTCTCATTGCGCACAAAATAGGTAAAATCACTCAAACTGAAGACAAAAAGCACATCTTCCGTTACACGCTTTTAGCATCCATAGTCAGCTTAGCGTTTAACGTCGTTTTCGATCCGCTCATTGGTTATTTTTACAAGCTGCTCATTCTCGGCCAGCCTGCGGCGCAGCTTACGCTCGCCTGGAACATTGCTTCTACTTCCATTAATGCAGTAGCGTCGGTCATTGTTTCCACCGCTTTGTATATGGTACTGCGTCCGGCTATGGCCAAAGCACATTTGCTTCCCAAAATTAAATAAAAACAAAGCCTATCGGTATACGAGGCAGCATAAAAAATATTTTATATTAATCTTTCGACGAAAGAACACAAAATTAAGGGGCAAGGTATCAATACCTTGCCCCTTGCTAATATCTCAAGAACGCTTTCTGCGGTAAATAACAATTGTGGTTAAACCGGCACCAGCTACCAGTAAAACCGCTACCCAAAGCGCAATGTTGCTATTATCGCTGGTTTCCGCAGACTGTGTCACATTGGCGGTGGTGGAAGCCGCCTTAATCGAAACCTCCGTTGTGGCCGTACCCGTATTGGAAGCAATAGCAAGTGTATGTTTTCCAACCGAAAGCGTCTCCAAATAGGAGGGCTTCAAGGTAATAACTGTACTTCCCTCTTTGACTTCATAATTGGAAGTAACAATGTCTTTGCCATCCACCTGCACTTTTATAAAATCCTCAAAAGCTGCATTAGACGTAAAGGACAACCCTTCTTTTGCGCTTTTCTGCCATGTGCTGCCAGCTCCGCTAATAATAGCCGCTTGAAAGCTATTGTCAATCCCACCGCAAGCAGAACATTTACCGTCCATATAACTGTGGCCCTTTGCCGCTACTACCGTATCGGAAAGAGAGATTTCTGTCTTACCGTCGGCAGCGCTAAAATATTTGCCGCAGGCAGCGCAGCTCCAATATTCCTTGCTGCCCGCTTCGGTACAGGTTGCCTCTTGGGGCTCCGTCTTGCTCAAAGTATGGCCCTTTGCCGTACCGCTTATAAATGTCTCAGCGCCAGTTTCTCCACAAACACACGATTGATAATAGATCGCAGGTTCCGTACAAGTGGCATCGCTAGCCTTGTAGGCGTCGGAAACGATATTCTGATCGTAAATATGAGCATGATTCAGGATATGCACATAGGTATATTCACTCAAGCCGCTCAATGTTGTTGGCTCTTTACAAGGCGAGGTTTCAAAATGACTGGTTCCCTCTTCACCGTTTTCTTTCATTCCTACCTTAACATCTATGAATGTTCCAGAGGAAGGAACGACAGACACTCCGTTTGCTGCTGAAATTTTACCTATGGCAAGAACATTAGAATTTCCCTCAATAGAAATTGTATCTTCCGAATACAGGCTTTCTGTAATGGGATCTCCGTTACAAATTGCTTCGACCGTACTATTTATAATGCGCATTGCACCTTTATTTCGTACGCTTATTTGTGAACTGTCCGCTTTAAGAATGGAATCGCTTATAGTCAGATCCTGCGGCGTATACACAGCGCTTGCATTGCCATTGCTTTCTACGGTCACCTGGCTACTATTCGAAATAGAAAGTCCGTTTATCGCAGCCAGCGCAATATTATTAGCCACTGTATTTATATTGACAACGGAATGATCAATACAAATGCTTCCATAACTAACAATGGTATTTCCGCCATCTGCCGAATTGAGTTTGGCAATAACGGTACTGTCGGTAATGGATATATCTCCTTCTGCGTAAATGCAAAAATAATTCGTTCCTTCCCCTGTAAGAGTGACATTGGCGTTATTCTTAATAGACACAGTTCTTAACGCATGGAGACCTTGTGCTTGACTACTTGTTGTAACTATGTCCAAGCTCGCTCCGTCAACCGTAATATGTCCCGAATTTTCCGCATTAGCGTCACAATAGACACCAAAAAGGCCAGAAGAAGTTATGGTTAGGCTCCCGTCGCCCTCAAATATGACATTTCCCCGGTATCCAACAATTCCCCCAGTAGGAGTTGTAATCGTATTTTCGCCTTTTAATAGGATTGTCAAATCTCCATTATAAAACGAAATCGGAATTTGGGTATCTGTACGCGTGATTGTTGCATTGTCCAATGTCAGCATATTGGCGACCGGATCATATACTGCTATGCCTTCCCCACATTCCACAGTGTAATTGGAAGCATTGAGAATATCCACACCATTTACCTTGATACCGGTGGAAGTATTCGCTAATGCCGTGACAGGCGTTAAACCAATGATAAACAACATGGATAGAAGCACCACCAGTGTTCGACTGTGAATTTTACGTTTCATAAGTCTTTCTCCTTAAAATTGTTTTTGCTTGCAAACAACCTCAGCGAAGTGCGAATCGCATCCAACTGTAATTTTAGGTATTCTTCGTCTTCGAACAGCGCATAATGAACACAGGCGCGGACAAAAATATAAATCATACCCTGCACAAAGTCTACGGGCATTCCTAGTTTACCGGAGAGCTGCACGGCATATTGATGGTAGCGGACATTCACACCCTTGAAAAATTCTTTGCCATGCTGCCTGTACTTAGGGCTTGCGTACACCTGATACATAAAGCGGTATTTGGCCCCATGCAGGTTTGCGGTGAGATAAGGCATTTCCCGCAAAAACCGCTCAATATCCTCAAAACTCGTAGGCGCTTTCGCCATAAAGTCATCTTCCACCTTTGCCATACAATGGGCAGTGGATTCAATGACAATATTGTCCTTACTGCCAAAGTAATAGATCAGCGCTGCGTTGGTCACGCCGCATGCTTCAGATAACATTAGCAATGTTGTATTTTCTAACCCATTTTCACAAAATACACCAAAGCAAATTTCTAAAAATTCAATTCCACGTTCCTGATTTCGGTTTGGCTTAATAGTATCACCCCCATTAACTAACCAGACAATTAGCTCTGCGCGCTAAAAAAAACGGCTTCCTTTTTTGACAAGAAAAACAACAAGGATTATACTGTACCTGCTACCAGCAACATTCTTCTTTTTACTGTCGTTGTCAATGCCTCTTCCCGTGTACACAAGTTCAAATATATTCTATCATGCCGATAACCTAAATTCAAGCCTTCTCTCCGCAATATTTTTTTGCCAAAACATAATTTTACATATATTTTTCTTGCCTTCCGTCCTGTTTTTATATATAATCAAGAAAACAATGCCACGGAGGCGCTTCCATGAATCACATTATTGAAATACAGCATCTTTGTAAAAGTTTTGGCGCCGTGAAAGCCGTGCAGGATATTAGCTTTCACGTAAAAAAAGGCGAGCTCTTCGCCTTTCTCGGGGTTAATGGCGCCGGCAAATCAACTACCATTCACATGCTTTGCGGCCAGCTGCCCCAAGACAGCGGCACCATTCTTGTCCGCGGTAAGCCGTTAGAAACCCATGCCGAAGAAGTCAAACGCTCTATCGGCGTCGTATTCCAAAACTCCGCGCTGGATCAGGCCCTGAGCGTGCGCGACAATTTAGAAAGCCGCGCCGCGCTTTATGGCATTACAGGGCGGGCTTTTCAAACCCGGCTTCGCGATCTGGCCGACATGCTCTCCTTCGGCGACCTGCTCCCGCGCGCGGTCGGCAAACTTTCCGGCGGCCAGCGCCGCCGCATCGACATCGCCCGCGCGCTCGTTCACTCCCCTGACATTCTCATTCTCGACGAGCCGACCACCGGCCTTGACCCGCAGACGCGCCAGCTCTTATGGCACGTCGTTGAAACGCTGCGTAAGCAAAACCAGCTGACCGTATTCTTAACTACTCACTATATGGAAGAAGCCGCCGAAGCCGATTACATTGTCATTCTCGACGGCGGCCGCATCGCCGCAGACGGAACGCCGTTCCAGCTCAAAAACACCTATACGCAAGATTTTATTACGCTCTATGGCGTTACCGAATCCGCGGTAAAACAACTCGCTCTTCCGTATGAGCCCCTTCGCGACGCCTATCGTCTGGCCGTTGAAAACACCGCAGACGCCACCAAACTCATTCTTCAATTTCCTTCTCTATTTCAAGATTACGAGATTACCAAAGGCAAAATGGACGACGTTTTCTTAGCCGTGACCGGCAAAAACTTAACGGGAGGATCTGACACATGACGCCCTTCTTACTGCTTACCAAACGCCATATAAAACTCTTTTTCAAAGACAAAGGCATGTTCTTTACGTCCCTGATTACGCCGGCCATTCTTCTGGTTTTGTATGGCTTCTTTCTTAAAGACATTTATCACGACAACCTAACCGCCGCCATGCCCGAACCCCTCACCCTTTCGTCTTCGCTCATTGACGGCCTTGTCGCCGGCCAGCTTATTTCGTCTATTTTAGCTGTCTCCTGCGTTACCGTTGCCTTTTGCTCCAACTTTTTAATGGTACAAGACAAGGCAAACGGAACCATCCGCGATTTAACCATAACGCCCGTAAAACCCGCCACGCTCTCCATGAGCTACTACCTGGCTTCCTTCTTATCTACGCTCCTCATTTGCCTGGTAGCTACCGCGCTCTGTCTGCTATACACATATATGACCGGCTGGTACCTGTCGGGCGCCGACGTTGCGCTGCTGCTGTTAGACGTTGTCCTGCTCGTTTTGTTTGGCACGGCGCTCTCTTCCCTAATCAATTTCTTCCTGTCCACGCAGGGACAGATCTCGGCTGTGGGCACCATTGTTAGCGCCGGCTACGGCTTTATCTGCGGCGCCTACATGCCCATTTCCTTTTTCGGCGGCGGGCTTCAAAAGGTGCTCTCCCTTTTGCCCGGCACGTATGCCACTTCCTTAGTGCGCAGCCATGCCATGCGCGGCGCGTTAACCGCTATGCAAAATGAAGGCCTCCCGACCGAACTGATCGAGGGCCTTCGCGACTCGCTGGACTGCAATCTGTATTGGGGCGGCAGCCTAGTAACCGACGGCGCCAAATACGTTATTATTAGCGCTGCCATTTTACTTCTCGTCATAGCGTATATTGCCGTTTACACCGCTAAACGCCGGCTCCGCCGTTAAACGTCAGAGCAGGACGCCGCTCAGTGTTTGCCGCTGCGCGGCGTTTTCTTTTGCGGTACAATCACGGCAAGCGCCTCTTTATGCGTGTCAACCGTGACCGCTTCGTGCAGGCCGCCGTATTCGCCGTCAATGGTCCAGGGAATGGGCTCCTGGCTGCTGAGCACCGCGCTCTTGACCTTGCGATACACAAAATGGGGCGACGAGAAATCCTGCCGGGCGACGGCGGTAAATATGGCGGGCAGGCTGAGCGCCGCCGAGGAAGAGGCTTTCACTAAAATGAGCTCAGACAGACCGTCGTTCAGCGCGATATCGCCGAACTTAACGCGGATGCCGCCAATCGAGGTGGTGTTGGCCACCATGCCAAACAGGTAATCGCCTTCTATCTGCTCCTTACCGGTATCAATGCGCAGGCGGTACGATTTTAAATCGGGCACGCGTTTAAGCCCTTCAAACACGTACGCCAGGTTGCCAAACAGGTTTTTGCTCTCCTGCGGCGTATCGTAGGCTACATCAGTAAACGCGCCAAAGGCGGCAACATAGGCGAAGAATGTGTCTTCAAACCCACCAATATCGCAGAGCTGGCGGCGTCCATCCATGATGTCGCGCGCCGCGGTGACCATGTTTTTAGAGAGCCCGCGGCTGGACGCAAAATCGTTTACGGTGCCCGAAGGGATATAGCCTATGGGCGGGCGCTGATTTTTGGGCAGCTGCATGAGCGCGCGCACGCACTCGCTTACGGTTCCGTCTCCCCCGCTGATAACCAGCAGGTCGTAGCCCGCGGCCTGTTCTAAAATGGTTCGATAGCCGTCCATGGGTTCCTGCGTGGGGTGTACGGTTATAGTATACTGGTAGCTGGCAAAAATATTTAAAATCTCCATCAGGTTCGAGGCAAGCTGCCCCTTGCCTGATTTCGGATTGAATACAAAGAGTAGTGATTTCATCGCGTTCTCCTTTTACGCTCATATGCTTCAATAGGCAATCTGACGAATTTAGTCTACCATGTTTGGCGCATAATTACAATGCATTTTTCTTGACATTGCAGGATTAGGATTTATAATAATTCATAAAGAAAATAGGAGGAGAGAGTCCATGAGTTTTGTATTTGAACGTAAGCTGCCGTCGGCCGAGCACCTGAAAGAATTGCTGCCGGTAGACGCCGCCACGGCGCAGATTCGCGAGCGCCGCGTTGCCCTGCTAAAAAAGGTTATTGCCGGAGAGTATAACCGCCTGCTGCTCATTATTGGCCCTTGCTCGGCCGATAACGAAGAGGCCGTGCTGGATTATATCCACCGCCTTGCCAAAGTGCAGGAAAAAGTAGAAGATAAAATTTTTATTGTGCCCCGCGTCTATACCAATAAACCCCGTACCACCGGCGAAGGGTATAAAGGCATGATGCATCAGCCCGATCCCACGCAAAAGCCCAATGCCTTTGAAGGCATTAAGGCCATTCGCCATATGCATATTCGCGTAATGCAAGAAACAGGGCTGGTCGCTGCAGACGAAATGCTATATCCGGATAACTACGCGTTTTTAGACGACGTGCTGGGCTATGTGGCCATTGGCGCCCGGTCCGTTGAAAATCAGCAGCACCGCCTAACCTGCAGCGGGCTGGATATTCCGGTTGGCATGAAAAACGGAACCGGCGGCGACGTAGATATCATGTTTAACGCGATTCGCGCGGCGCAGAGCAGCCACGATTTCATTTATCGCGACTGGGAAGTAACCACCTCGGGCAATCCTTACGCCCACGCCGTACTGCGCGGCGGGCTGGGGTCCAAGGGAATGAACATTCCCAACTACCACTTTGAAGATTTACAGTGGATCGCCGGCCGTTATCAGGCGCTGGGCGTGCAAAACCCCGCTATTATTGTAGACACCAACCACAACAACTCGGCCAAGCAGTATGAGCAGCAGCCGCGCATCGCGTCGGAAGTGCTGCACAGCATGAACTACGATCCGCTGCTGCGCCAAATGATTAAGGGCTTCATGATTGAAAGCTACATTGAACCCGGCGCGCAGAAAATTGACGATCACCAGATTTACGGCAAGTCCATTACCGATCCGTGTCTGGGCTGGCGTGAAACCGAAGCCATGATCTACGAAATGGCTGAAAAATTTTAAAAACATAACAAAAATGTCGCTCTCTTCATTCCGTTTGAAAGGGCGACATTTTTTATAAGACCGGCGCAGGCTAGGCTTCGTATATTGGCTGTCCGTCTTTAATGGTAGCCAGCACTTTCACGTTTCGAATATCCTGCGCGGCTACTTGCAGCGGATTTTGATCTACAATGACCATATCGGCGCGCCTGCCCGGAGTTAAACTGCCTTTTTCCGCCTGTTCTCCGTACTGCGCCGCTGCGTGCAGGGTAACGGCCTCCAGCGCCTCGTAAACCGAAATACACTCCTCCGGTCCCAGCACGCGCCCCTCCGCTGTTTGCCGCACGGCGGCGCACCATATGCTCTCCAGCATGTTAGGGGCCGTCACCGGTGTGTCCTGGTGCAGGGTAAATGCCAAACCCGCTTCGGCCGCGCTGCGCAGCGGGCTCAGCTTTTCGGCGCGTGAAAGGCCCAGGTTTTTCACGTGCGCCTCGCCCCAGTAATACACGTGACCAATGAAAAACGAAGGAATAATTCCCAGCGCCTTCATTCTCGGCATTTCCTCCGCCGGCAGCAGCTGCGCATGAATCATGACCGAGTCCGGCAGCTCCGGATACACCTCTTTAACCCGCTCCACGGCGTCGATCAGCTGCAGGCAGGCGGCGTCGCCGTTGCAATGCGCCAGCAGCGGCATGGCGTCCTCCGCCGATTTTTGCAGCGCCGCTTCCAGCTCTTCTTCGGCCAGCGCCGGATACCCCGCGTACCCCTGCGGCTCGCCGGGAAGGCGCCCCTCATACGGCTCTCGCAGCCAGGCCGTGCGCCCCTGCGGCGAGCCGTCTAAGAAAATTTTGTATCCTCCTATTTTAAAATGACCGTCGTACACCTGATCGGCCTGCGGAAATTTGGCCCGCACCTCGCTGGCCGTATGCGGATCCAAATACGCAACCACGTCCAGCTTCAGCTGGTCGCTGGCTAGCAGCGCCTGATAAAACGGACACAGCTGCCCCACAAACATGCCTTCCTGCACGGTAGCAATCCCCTGCGAGGCATACCAGCGCTGCGCTTTTAAAAACGCCGCCGTCATTTCCGTAAGCGCCGGCATGGGCACCTTAGCCTGCAGCGCCAGAAAATCTTTTTCTTCCAAATATCCGCTCGCAGACTCGGCTCCCAAACGGTGCAGCGCCCGCGTATTAAACACGCCCATATGAGCCGACTGGTGTACCAGCATAACCGGGTGCGCCGGACACGCCGCGTCCAGCAGCTGCTTATCCGGGTGCCGCCCCTCTGCTAAAAGATTCTGATCGTACCCCTGGGCCCGTACCCACTGCCCCTCAGGTAACTCGGCCGCAAACGCGCTAAGCCGCTCTTTCAGCTCGGCAAACGACTTTGCGCCGCTCACATCGCACTGCAAAAACGAATTCGCAGCCGCCGCGAAATGGCTGTGACTATCGATAAAAGCCGGCATTAACGTATGCCCCGCCAGATCTACCATTTCCACTTCCGGCGCGGCAAGGCCGCGAAGATCCTGCATCGATCCCACTGCCAAAATATGTCCGTTCTCAGTTAACAACGCCTCTGGCAGCGTTTTCGTCCAGTTTTTTTCCGTAATTGCCCGCTTAGCGTTAAGTGCCGCTCGCCCCGGGCCGCCCGCGGGATCCATGGTAATAATGGGGCCGTTATAATATAGTCGTTTCATCGTGGCGTTCCTTTCTGTTTATGCTCCATGCTTCGCAGCATGTCCTCGCATGCGCGCCGCACTACACTTTTTTGTATTCTATGTATTCATGGCGCAACCTATGTATACTATGGTTACTCTACCCTGTTTTTTTCATTTTGGCAAGAATTTTTTGATCATTTTATACATTTTTTGGCTTGACAAGAACCGGCTCTCTGTACTATGATTAAACTAATCAAGATAAGTGGCGGAGTCTGTCATAAAGCATCGCTTGCTTAATTTATTTTGATTTGCTGCAACAGCGAGATCCCGCGGAGGGTGTAAGGATCTTTACGGTGTAACATGGTAAGGCAGAACACGGCTATGTGTTCTGCCTTTTTTTTCAGAATAAAATCCGCTGGGCGCCTGCCGTGACAAGTCTGACCATTATGTTGAAATTTTAGGTTTGGAGGTTTTAGTGTGGAAAATCAGCTTCCCCTGTTTTATGGCCTGTCGATTTTAACCGCCGCGATCGCCTTTGCCTTCGCCGCTTACCTATATCTATGGGTCAAAAAGCAACGCACCGTCAACCAAAGAATTGTCGAAGTTTCGCAGCTTATTAAAGAAGGCGCCAATACCTTCATGCGCCGCGAATACAAGATTTTGGCCATTTTTGCCGGTGTGGTGGTCATACTTATTCTTTTATTCCTCCCCTCTCCCATCTGGTCGGGAGACGCCATTCAAAACGTAGAAATGGCCCTAGCCTACCTAGCCGGCACCGTTCTCTCCGCCATTGCCGGTAAAATCGGTATTATGGTAGCCACGCTTTCTAATTCCCGCGCCGCCGAAGGCGCGCAGCAGGGTATTAAACCCGCCTTTTTAATTGGCTTTCGCGGCGGCGCCGTTATGGGCCTTTTGGTTGTAGGCTGCTCCCTGCTCGGCGTGGCCGCCGTGCTCATGATTGTAGGCGATTCGTCCATTCTGCTTGGTTTCTCGTTTGGCGCCAGCTCCTTAGCCTTGTTTGCTAAGGCCGGCGGCGGTATTTGCACTAAGGCCGCCGACGTTTCCGCCGACCTGACCGAAAAAGTAGAGCTGGGCATTGCCGAAGACGATCCGCGTAACCCCGCGGTTATTGCCGATAACGTGGGCGATAATGTAGGCGACGTAGCCGGTATGGGCGCCGATCTGTTTGACTCCAACGTGGCCGCTATGGCTTCGGCGCTGGTTATTGCGCAGTCGCTCTCCGGCGGAGAATTTGCCAACATTTCCATGGTCTTCTGCTATGCGATTTTGGGCCTGTTTTCTTCCATTATTGGCATTGCCACGGCCCGCATTGGCAAACATGGCAGCCCCACCAAGGCGCTAAACTCCTCAACGTATGTCACTACGGCTGTTTTCTTGGTGCTTACCGCGCTTGCCACCGTACTTTTCGACGGTTTCTCATGGCGCATCTGGATTGCCGCGGCAACCGGCCTTTTGGTTGGCGTAATCATTGGTATTACCACCGATTACTTTACCGACGACAGCAAGCCCATTGTTCAGCGCGTAGCGCACGCGTCCCGGTCGGGCCCGGCCTTTACTGTTTTGTCGGGCGTTTCCTATGGCTTTATTTCTGCGCTGCCCGCCATGGTGGGTATTGCCGTATCGGCCCTGATTGCCTACCAGGTGTGCGCTCCCATGGGCGACGGCTATGCCATTTTCGGCATTTCCATGTCGGCCGTGGGTATGCTGTCGATTGTGGGTATGATTATTTCTAACGACGCCTATGGCCCTATTGTCGATAACGCGCGCGGTCTGGCCGAAATGGGTGGCCTAGGCGAAGAAACCATTCGCGTGGCCGACGAACTGGACAGCGCCGGTAACACGGTAAAAGCCGTAACCAAGGGCTTTTCCATTTCGGCGGCCGGCCTTACCGTTATTTCTCTGCTGGGCGCCTTTATGTCTGAGGTAAACGACGCTCTGGCCGCCGCCGGTCAGCCGCTCATTATCGGATTTGACATTATGTCGCCCACGGTCTTTTTCGGAATTCTCATTGGCGCTTCCATTCCGGCCGTTTTCTCGGCTATGCTCATTTTGGGCGTAGACCGTAACGCGCAGCGCATGGTGGCTGAGATTCACCGTCAGTTTAACAGTATTGCCGGTCTAAAAGAGGGCAAACCCGGTGTCAAACCCGAATACGATAAATGCATTGATATCGCCACGGTTGGCTCGCTACGCGAGCTAATTCCCGCGGGCCTCATGACCATTATTGCTACGATTATTGTTGGCTTTATGGGCGGTCCGCTGGCCATTGGCGGCTTCTTGCTGGGCAATATTGTAAGCGGCCTTTTGCTGGCGCTGTTTATGTCCAACGCGGGCGGCCTGTGGGATAACTCTAAAAAGTACGTAGAGTCCGGCCACGAGGGCGGCAAGGGCAGCAAGGCGCATAAGGCAGCCGTGATTGGCGACACGGTGGGCGATCCGTTTAAAGACACGGCCGGCCCGTCGATTAACACGCAGATTACGGTGGTTTCGCTGGTAGCTTCTCTGCTGTCGGCAGCGTTTGTCGCTTTCAGTTTATTTGGCTAATTCACCTCTTGACACGCCAGGTTCCCTTTGTTATAATACCCTCACAGATAAGAAGGAACGAGTAACCGGCGGCATCAGACAGAGAAGGGGATCTCGGCTGTAAGTCCCCGCTGACAGCCCGCAGGCGAAAACCACTCCGGATCTACCTGCCGAAATAAGGCGGGCGGCAAGGCTCCGTTACCGGCCCAAAGGGAACGCCGCCCCGCCGCCGTCCTGAAGTGAAACATCGAGGTGGAACCGTACAGTATGTACCCCCGAGCAGACATAGGTCTGCCCGGGGGTTTTTGTATTAAAAAAAGGGAGGCAAGTGAAACATCATCTCGAATAGCTGATGTTTCACACGGCAATTTGTGCCGAAGCGCCACAAATTGCTCCCTTCGCAGGCGCAAATCCCCATTTGCGCCGCGACCTCCGCGCTAAAGCGCTTCGGAATGGAGGATTATAATGCAAATTACACTCAAAGACGGCGTAGTCAAAGAATATGACAGCGCCATGAGCGTGCTGGATATCGCGCGCTCGATTAGCGAGGGCCTGGCCCGAAACGCCTGCGCCGGCCTGCTTGACGGCGAGGTGGTAGATGTAAGAACGCTGGTAGACCATGACTGCGAGCTTCAAATTCTGACCTTTCAGGACGAAGAAGGGCGTCTGGCTTTCCGCCACACGGCGGCGCACATTTTGGCGCAGGCCGTGAAGCGCCTGTTCCCGGAGGCGAAGCTGGCGATTGGCCCGGCCATTCAAGACGGCTTTTATTACGATTTTGACCGCGAGGAGCCGTTTACGCCGGAAGATCTGGAAAAGCTAGAAGCGGAAATGAAGAAGATTGCTAAGGAAAACCTGGAGATCCGCCGGTTTACGCTGCCGCGCGCGGAGGCGATTGCGTTAATGCAGGAGAAGGCGGAGCCGTATAAGGTGCAGCTGATTGAAGACCTGCCGGAAGACGCCGAGCTGAGCTTTTATGAGCAAGGCGAATTTGTAGATTTGTGCGCCGGCCCGCACCTTGTGAGCACCAAGCCGGTAAAGGCGTTTAAGCTTACTTCCATTGCCGGCGCGTACTGGCGCGGCGACGAAAAGAATAAAATGCTTACAAGAATCTACGGCACGGCGTTTACCAAAGCCAGCGATCTGGAGGAATATCTGCATCGTCTGGAAGAGGCGAAAAAGCGCGACCACCGTAAACTGGGCCGCGAGCTGGGGCTGTTCATGATGTCCGAAGAGGGCCCGGGCTTTCCGTTCTTTTTGCCGAAAGGCATGATTTTGAAAAACACGCTCATTGACTATTGGCGCGAAATTCATACGCGTGAAAACTACCAGGAAATCTCTACGCCCGTCATGCTGAACCAGCACCTGTGGAGAACCTCGGGACACTGGGATCATTATAAAAACAATATGTACACCACGGTAATCGACGAGACGGATTTTGCGCTCAAACCCATGAACTGTCCCGGCGGCATGCTGGTGTATAAATCGCAGCCGCGTTCCTACCGCGATCTGCCGCTGCGCATGGGCGAGCTGGGTCTGGTGCACCGCCACGAAAAATCCGGTACGCTGCACGGCCTCATGCGGGTGCGCTGCTTTACGCAGGACGACGCGCATATCTTCATGACGCCCGACCAGATTACCCAAGAAATTAAGGGCGTGGCCCGCCTCATTGACGAGGTTTACAGCCTGTTCGGCTTTAAATATCACGTAGAGCTTTCCACGCGTCCCGGAGACAGCATGGGCAGCGACGAAGATTGGGAAATGGCTACCAGCGCGCTGCAGCAGGCCCTCGAAGAGCTGGGCCAGCCCTACGTCATTAACGAAGGCGACGGCGCCTTCTACGGCCCCAAAATTGACTTCCATTTGGAAGACTCACTGGGACGCACCTGGCAGTGCGGCACCATTCAGCTGGATTTCCAAATGCCGCAGCGCTTCGAGCTGGAATATACCGGCGCCGATGGCGAGAAACACCGCCCCATTATGATCCACCGCGTAGTCTTCGGCTCCATTGAGCGGTTTATCGGCATTTTAATCGAGCACTACGCCGGCAAATTCCCCGTTTGGCTCGCCCCCGTGCAGGCCAAGGTACTGCCCATTTCCGACAAAAACAGCGCGTACGCGCAAAAAGTGTTCGAGGCTCTGCGCAGCAGCGGTATTCGTACGGAGTACGATACCCGCGCTGAGAAAATCGGCTATAAAATCCGCGAGGCGCAGCTGGAAAAAGTGCCGTATATGATTATTGTCGGCGCCAAAGAAGAAGAAAACGAGACGATTGACATTCGTTTGCGCGATTCGGGCGAAAACTTCTCCATGACCGCGAAAGAATTCATTGAGAAAGTTAATGGCGAAATCGCAAGCCGTTCATAATTCATGCAGGATTATTTAATTACGAAAAAGCCTCTGCCGGCGCTGCTCATTTTCGCGCTGCCCATGATGATCGGGAATCTGTTTCAGCAGACCTACACCATGGTAGATTCGGCCATTGTGGGCCGTTACGTGAGCGAGCAGGCGCTGGCCGCGGTCGGGGCGTCGTCTTCTCTGACCAATATTTTTATTTGCGTTGCTATTGGCGGCGGCATAGGCGCCAGCGTGATTGTTAGCCGTTATTTCGGCGCAGGAAATTTTGGCCGCATGAAAACCGCGACGAGCACGGCCATGCTGTCGTTTTTAATGATTAGCCTCGTGCTGGCCGTCATAGGGCTTTGTTTTAGCCGCTCTATTATGGTACTGCTGAATACGCCGCCAGAGTCTTTAGACCTGGCGACGCAGTATTTAGACATTTACTTTTACGGCCTGCCGCTGCTTTTTATGTATAACATTATCTCGTCTATGTTTAACGCGCTGGGAAAATCTAAAATTCCGCTGGTTTTCTTAATTTTTTCTTCGCTGCTAAACGTAGGGCTTGATTACTATATGGTCACAGCGCTGCACATGGGCGTAGCCGGCGTGGCCTGGGCCACGTTTATTGCCCAGGGCCTTTCTGCCGTCCTTTCTTTTTTCGTATTTCTTCGCGAAATGAAACGGCTCGAAGGAAAGGCTTCCGCCGTTTTCGACGGCGGCGAACTGAAAACCATGGCCCGCATTGCGCTTCCCTCGGTGTTCCAGCAATCTACGGTCTCCATTGGCATGATGTTAGTGCAGTCGGTTGTCAACAGTTTTGGCGCGGCCGCGCTGGCCGGTTTTTCAGCAGGCTCCCGCATTGAGTCGATTTGTATTGTGCCGATGCTGGCCATTGGTAATTCGCTTTCGTCGTACACAGCGCAGAATCTGGGAGCTGGTAAGCCTGAGCGCGTCCCGCAGGGATACCGCGTGGCCACAGGCATGGTGCTATTTTTTGCCGCGCTGATTGGCCTGGTACTTCAGCTTTTCCACGAACCGATTATCCGCTTCTTTTTAGAGGGTAACGGCAGCACCCTGGCGCTGGAAACAGGAAATGCCTATCTTTCGTTTATCGGCTGGTTTTTCTGCCTAATTGGTTTTAAAATGTCGGTAGACGGCGTACTGCGCGGCTCGGGCGATATGAAAATGTTTACCGTAGCGAATTTTGTGAATTTGACGCTGCGCGTAGTGCTTTCGCTTACGCTGGCGCCTCGGTTTGGCATTGCCATGGTATGGTACGCCGTGCCGATCGGTTGGTTTGTGAACTGGCTGATTTCTTTCTTGGAATACCGTACTGGTAAATGGAAACATGTAAAATAAGAGAAAAGTCGATGGCGATATCAGGAAGATATCGCCATCGACTTTTTAACATGGATTTTCATTGCCTGCGCGCTTACGCATTCAGGCTTGCATTAGCCGCCTCCAGCACGCGGTCCATACCCAGCTCGTATAGCTGCTGTACAAACTGCTGCATAGCCGCTTCATATCCACTCCAGTTTGTTAAATCTCCCAGCTCGCTGGTTAGCGTGCTGGTAAACTGCGTATAAGCCATTTCTATTTCAGACCAGTTGTCTACAGCCTGCGATGCGTCAAACGCAAATCCCGGAGCCGGCGCGGCCTGCAGCTTTTCGTATTGCTGCCTGAGCGCCTCCTGCTCATTGCCCGCCGCCAGCGTTTTTACCGGAGCGCCTAACAGCATAGGCGTGGTAACCTGCGCCAAAGGTGTGAAAGACGCCTGCACCTGCCCCATTTCGTTCAGACACGCGGCCTGCGCCAGTTCCTCGTTACTCGCCAGCGCATTCAAAAAAGAATACACAATATCCAGATCTTTCACGCCATTCGGTACCAAAAGCATTTGCGTTGTATCGGCTTTTCCGTTGGTAGCATAGCTTACCGTTTGCAGCGGATAGCCATATAGACCGGCATCGGTTACCTGGTGCGCCTGCAAGCTATAAATTTCCTGCGGTCTAACTTCTACCGCCGCCTGCCCAGCCATGGCCGCCGGATCATTATAAATATATCCGGCTTCACCCCAGCGCGCGTATAGAGCATACATTTCCTTGGCATAGTCACTTTCATACAGGCACTGCACCCCTTTCTCGGGCTCGTTATACGCAATGCCTAACCCGTCGCCTACTAGCTGAAACTGGGTTTCCCACATAAAATCCGCCAAAATAGGAGCATTGGCGTCGCTAAGCGTAAACGGATTACGCATAAACGGATTTCCTCCGTTGGCTTCATAAATTTGCGAAAAAAACGAATCCCACTGCGAGAGGGGCTGGCCTATCAGCTCCTGCGGCACGCTCAGGCCCAGCGTTTCCAGCAGCTGAGGATTAATCCATAGCCCGGCAATTTCCGGAGGCGCTACGCGCACGCTGCTATAAATTGCCCCTTGCTGCGTCAGCGTATCCCAATATGACGCAGGCATACTTTCATAAAGCGGCTTTAAGTCTCCTTCTGTAAGCTCTCCCTTTAAGTCCATAAAATACGTTTGCAGTTCGGTTAAAGAGGGAACCCAGGTAGGTGCGTAAATCAGGTCGTACGATGCCAGTACTTCGTACTCCTTTGCCTCTGTAGGCAGAATGCCGCGCTGCATTTCTACCTGATACGTTTGCCCGCTGCGCTGCAGCGCCTCATTGACGCTCTGCGTCAGCGTATCTAGCGTCTGCTGATTGACGCCGGGTACATCGTCTCCAAACAGCCACCCTATTTGAATCACTCCGTCGGCCTCTTTGTCAAATGTGATCGCTTCGGGTTTTTCCTGCGTGGGCGCCGCTTCCTGGCACCCTGCCAGTAATGCTATTACCAGCATCAAACTTAGGGCGAAAGCCCTGATCCGTGTGTTACGCATGACTCTCCCTCCTTAATATAAGCTTGATATATTTTCAAATGGGACTCGCGCAGGCGAAGCCTGATATGCCTCAAGCTCACGGGTAACCCACTCCGCCACAGCTGACGCGCTTTGCCCGCCCCTCAGCTGATCACAGGCTTCCCAGAGCATACCCATTTCGAGCGGCGCATACGGAATTGCCGCGCCGGCTATATGATCTAGCATATTTTGTACCTGCTGCGTTAATGCCTCGCTGAGCGGCTGAATATAGAGCGTCTGTGCGTCGATGGTCTCGGCGTCGAGCAAGCCTTCCCAGGCCGCCTCAGGAAGCAGCTTAATTTCGGTGGTTTGTATGTTTTGCAGCTGCTGCCGTGTGCTTTCTTGATTAACAGAAAAGCCATACCACGGCGCGAATTCGTAGTCCATAAGGTATTTAACCAGCTCTGCCACCTCTTCCGGATACGCTGTATCTGCCGACGCCAGCGCCATAAAGGTTACATTGGCGCTATACGTACCAGCCTGCGCCGCAGTGGGTATGCCGCAAAAAACCGTCTCCTGCCCCGCGTCTTCATGCATGGCATGAAAGAAGGCCAAATCTGTTAACAAGCTGCTAAATACATCGGTTCCGCCAGCACGCCCGCCTGTTAAAAAAATACCCATTGTTTCATAGCCGTCGCGCCCCACCATAGACAACATTCCGGTTTTCGACCCCTGGGCGCCCGGATAAAAATTGGCCTGCGTACGCCAGTCTGCAATGGCCGCATTTTCCTGCTCGTCATAGGCAATTTTCAGTTCAAAAATATCTGTCAGCAGCGCTTCCTCTACCCGACATGTCAGCGCGTCTTTCTCAAAATAATTGGGAATAGCCGCCCCCAGCAAAATACTGGGAATATAGTCACCGCCCAGTACAAAACCACCGCCTGATTCCGCCAGAGCGGCCAGAGAGGTATTGTCTCGCATAGCCAGACAGCTCTGCGTAAACAGCTGCATCAGCTCTTCATAGCTAGCCTCGCCGGCCGGCGCTGCCGCGCCAATTTGCCGCAGATACTCCTTTGTGGTAATCATACCGTTTAAATTAAAAAGAATAGGAAGCGCATACTGCCCTCCGCCTATATGTCCTGCTCGCAGAACCGATGTATAGTAGCCTTCGCTATCGTCCGTTTTTTCCGATACATACGGACCGAAATCGAGCAAAAGCCCCTCTTTCACCATTTGTATATAATCGTACATACTATGCTTGCCAACCAGCAACAGATCGGGCATGGTTTTCGCCTGATATAGCGCCTCCAAGGCGGGCTCTCCGTTTATGTTCTCGGCCGTGAAGTGAATCTCTACCGGCACACCGGTTTCCGCACTGTACGCGGTAACAGCTTGCGCAAATGCATTGCCTTTATACGCATCCATTTCTCCCGTTATAGACGCTGTGCCCAGCATGTGCATAGAACCATAATTGTTTTCTATATTCCCCTCTTCATCCAGAATACCGGATTGAATGCCGCAAATATAAATCACAAGGGGATCTATATCCTGCCGTATCGGTGCTTTTTCTGTTACCGATTCCGTCTGTTCATACGTTGAACTTGACGTATGCTCTTTTTCCGTTTGCATACTGCAACCTGAAAGAAAGAGTACTAAACATAGCCACCTTATGCAATGCTTTTTCATTGTTATCTCCCCCCCCCGATTAACCCCAGTATATCACGCTGCCTATGGTAAAACAATATATGATATAGCCAAAAAATCCCCCCGTTTTGTATATAATAACCAATTGTCTTTCAATTTAGTACACCTTTACCGCCTGAGCCGGTACACGCGCTGCCGCCGGCTCCCCTCCGCGACAACAATTTTCTCGTCAATTAAACGGCGCAGCAACGTTCTCGCCCTCGCCGGGCTCACGCCCAGCCTTGCGGCAATGTCGGCGCTGGTCGCCTGCGCATGGCTCGTTAAATGCTCTAGCACCAGCATACGGTCTGCCGCCGCCTTCAGCACCAGCTGCGTACCGCCGCCGGCGCTCTCCCCCGGTTCAAACGAAAGCACCAGCGCCGTTCGGTCCGGGCGCAGCGTTTCCACAATTTCCGGCATGCGCAGCGCGTTCTTCTGCCATAGCTCATAAATGCCCGCCAGGCCGCTGCCGCCGCCCGTTCCAATATCTACCAGAGTAAACATTTTCATGACCGCCCGGTTCCGCGGGTCCGATACGCCGCCCGCCTTTGCCTCGTCCACCGAAACCCGAAACGTACCGGGGTTTTCAAACGTAATACGGCTGCTTTCCCGGGTAATGCACACGCCCTGTTCTCCGTCATAGTCGGCATTGATCAACGTGTTCGCCAGCGCTTCCCGCAGCGCGGGAAACGACCACGCCGGCGCCCGGCTTTGCATTAGCTTCTCGCTCACCCATAAATAAAAGTCAAACACGCCGTCGGGTTCTTCGGAGCGCGCGCCCACGCGCGCGCTGCCCTCGCGGTAGGTAAGGGAGTAATACGGAAATTCCCGCACAATCGCATAGCCATGGCCAAACAGCAAAAGCCCCGCCGCCGTAGGGTGCAGCGCTCCGTTTTCGTCTTTAGACGCCGCGCCAATGCGCTGTAAAAATTCTTTGTCTTTTAGCTTTTCCCACGCATGCCCCGGCCGCACCGCGCTCATAAGGCTTCGGTAGCGCCTGAGGCTCTCGGCGCATAGAGCTTCTAACCCCAGCTCCGGCAGCATTTGCATATCGCGCGTCACACGCGCGGCATCTCGGATCATGGCCCATACTTCGTCTTTGGTACACTTGTAATCTCCTTCGCCGCTGCGCCGATACGCATTGAGCGGGTTCCCGTCTAGGTATACCGGCCGGTCGTAGCGCTGCGCGCGCGGCACGGTAATGGCCACAATCTGACAGCCCTCCGCCTGAATAAGCTGCACATGGCGCTCCATGAGAATATTCACGCTTACCCTTTGCGGATTATTCACCAGGCTCCAAAATTCTTCAATAAGGCGCGGCGCTTTAGGCAGGTGAATAGGGTGCAGCGTGTGATCGGGATATTCTTCGACGCCCAGTAAAATAATACCGCCCAAGGTGTTGGCAAAGGCGGAGTAGGTTTCCCAAATGCTTTTAGGCAGCCCTCCCAGTGCCTTCTTGGCTTCAATACGATTGTTTTCGCGATAGGCTTCTATGTTGGAAAAATCTAGCATGCTGCTTCCTCCCTATAGCAAGAAAGGCTCCCGGCGGCGCTAGCCGCTTGGAAGCCTTTTTTATTTTTAAATGTGCGCGGTGGTCTGAGTTTTACCCATACGCCCGCCCTGGCAGGTAAGCGTGAGCTCACTGCCCTTAGGCGCTCGAATAATCCAGGTCACTTTTTTCTCTAGCGGCGCGGTTTGAATGGTGCTGGCGCCCAGGCCCGAGTTAAAGCCCTGTACGCTGGCAAAGCCTTCCAAATGTCCAATGCCCTGACTGGCTTTTCCTTCCAGAATCTCAATCTGCTCGCCCTGCAGGCTTACGGTCAATTCTTTCAGCGTTTTGAGCTTCAGCCCTTCTTTAAATACATAGGTTGGCAAAAAGCCTGTATTCATAACATAGGCGTCTACCTTGTACACGTCGCCGGCCATGCCGGTTATTTCTACTTTGTCAAAGCGTACCAGCGGCAGCGTTTTTACCTGACGCAGCATAAAGCGCACATGCTTTTCCAGCTCCTGCACCAAAAACTTAATGGGCGGATTTTGCGCCACATATTTGTAATCGACGCCGCCAATCTCTACCTCGCCCAGCTGCGGATGCTGAAAAACAGTCCAGTCTTTGCAGCCCTCGCCGTCCAGCTCTTTATCGATCCACTGTACGTATTTGAGCGCCTCTTCTTCCTGCTCCTCGTCCGTGGTTTCCGCCTTGGGCGGATACTGCATGGCCACGCCTACGCGAGGGTTAATGTCCCAGCACTCAATGGTAAAGGTGGGAATGCCCAAAATAAAGTGGCAGAAATCGTCAAAGCCGCCATAGGTAGCCTGACTGCCGGGCGCCATGTATTCGTCAAACACGTTAACTACCGGGTAGCCGTTTTCTTCATGCGCCATCTGGCCCAGCTTTTTATAAATGGCCATATCGGCCGCCTCCGCTTCTTTGCGCGGCTTAAAGCCCGGCGTATACAAATTTTGTCCGCCAGCCGTGTGCATGTCCAGTACGCTGCAAATATTGGGGTGGCTTAAAATAAAGTCGGTATTGGCGCGGGTTTCCGGCGCGCATAGCGGATACGATCCGGCGCCGCGCTGCTCGTGCTCCGGTTTCCAGCCGATGGGGTAATTGCGGTTAAAGTCCAGACCAAAGCGGCCGGGGGCCGTAGGCACGTTAATCCCGTCGTAGTCCTCAATCACGCCTTCCTGGTACACATTATAAAACTCGCCCGTCACATCGTCCGGACGGCGGCGCGTCATAACGCGGGGATCCTTGTCCGACACCTTCCAAATGCCGAAGGGGCTCTTCACACGCATTTTACGGATCACGCCGTCGCCGTCAATGTCTTTCGGCTGCAGACCGGGCATATCTTCGGTATAGGGGTACATGCGCGGCACTGAGCGCACCATGTCGGGCGTGGTTAAATAGTGCTCCGAACCGTCGGGCGATACGCGCGGCAGTACGTAAAAGGTATATTTGTCTAAAATATCTTGAATTTCTGGCTGATCCAGATTGGTAAACAGCACGTCCAGCAGGTACATGCAGCACATGCAGCCGGTCACCTCGCCGGCATGAATGTTGCCTTCAATATAGTATGCCGGTTTGTCCTCAAACGCGCCGGTTTTCGTGTTCGTTACTTCCAGCACCCACAAATGGCGGCCCTGCGGCGTGGTGCCGGCCACCGTAAGGCGCGCCAGCTCCGGGTGCTCCTTCGCGTAGCCCTGCAAAATATCGGTAATTTCCTGATACTTATAAAAATGGTCGTATACATGACTCACTGTTTCTGTTAACTTCATTGTATGGTTCCTCCTTGCTCTGTAATGTCCTGCGGATATTGAATGGCGGCCCGAATGCAGGCCGTAAGGCCCCTGGCTATGTCGCTCAGCTCCAGCGCCGGCGTGCCTGGCTTATTCTTCACCTGCTCCGTCGCAAACGGCACATGAATAAAGCCGCCCCGCATGCCGCTGCCCTTAAACTCCGTGTGCAAAAAGTAAAGCAGCTGATACAATACGTCGTTGCACACATACGTGCCCGCCGAATACGAAACGGCCGCCGGCAGCCCTTCCTGCTGCATAGCGCGCACCATGGCCTTCACCGGCAAGCCGGTAAAATAGGCGTTTTCCCCATCCTCTTTAATGCGCATGGAGAGGGGCTGCTGCCCCGCGTTGTCGGGAATACGCGCGTCGGCGTAGTTAATGCCGACAAATTCGGGCGTAATCGCTGCGCGCCCGCCGGCCTGCCCGACACAGATAATAATATCCGGACGCTCTGCGGCGATAGCCTGGCGAACGGCGCTGGCCCCTTCGTTAAAAACTACGGGGATCTCGAGCTTAATAATGTCTGCGCCGTCAATTTGCTGCGCCAGCAGCCGCACCGCTTCGTACGCCGGATTCATGGTTTCGCCGCCGAATGGCTCGAAACCGGTTATGAGAACTTTCATATAAACCTCCGTTTGTAGTGCCTCTAGTAACTATTTTTTATTGTAGCACGTTTACGGCGAGAGTTCAAATACTGATTGCGCTATATTCAACTAGCGGTTGAATGACAAAGGACGCTATCTGCGATATGATTAGTACAACACGAGGTCACAGAAAGGAGTGTATAAGCTTGAATCTGAAAGGAGCGTTTCGCTTTCAAAACTGGCTGCAAGCCTTCATGCGTGAGGCACTTGCCATTTTGGGCGACCCGGCTAACATTACCACGGTACAGAATACGTACCTGCTTAAAAAGGCTATGCCGGAGGCCGAAAATGAAACAACAACGGAGGTAGCGCCGTCTGAATACAGCGAGCAAATTAACGAAATCGCTGATTTTCTACTGTATCTGTTAAAAGAGCGTGAGAAACTGAGCGCCGCCATTTTCCAGGCCAAAGCCCATTTGGATCTGCCGGCCGGGCTGGACGGCGAGGTGAGCTTAAACGGCATTCGCCAAGAAGTGGCAGATAAGCTGCGCCGCATGGTCTCGCTGCGCAATTCAGAGGTTTTAATTCCCAACGGCGGTACCGGTTACCGTTTTAATAATGAAGGCAATCAGGTGTCGTACTGCTGCGACGTGAAGCGAGTGACTACCATTCATTTTGACCGAAATAAAATTCGCAGCCTGTGTACGCAGCTGAGCCAGAAGGCCGATGCCGTTTCGGCCGCGCTGGACGCCGCGCTCATTAACACCCCGGTCGATTTTGAAGAGCCTTTTGACGTAAACGATACGTTTGCCGAGGCGTTTGAAATTTTTTTAGAAAGTAAACGAGCCGGTTAGGATTCCGTTTTAAGGAAGCTTACTTTTTTAGGCGGTGCAGGGGGCGACAGCGCAGGCGCAGGCGATGACCGGTTCAGGTGCAGACGAACTATAGTGCTGCACAAATTTAAAAAACGAATGAGTTTAGCATTATTTAATTGTGCGCTCTTCGCTTTCTTCAACGTCCTTCGCTTTCAGCTACTACGCTTTTGCCCTGTTTCCTTTTATTCTCTCTGACTCCCAGCCGTTTCACTCATATATAATTCAGGGGGCATGGACTGAAAAAAGACTGGCGCGCGCGCTCTTCTCTGTTTTTAAAACGGGGCAGAGAACTCTGCGCCTTGGTATACGGCCGCAAGAAGGCAAAATGGTCTAACCTGTGCTTACGCTGCCGCGCCCTGCACCGCCCCAAAATACAATATATTCTTCTGAATATGCGAAGAGCAGCAGGCTTTTGCCTGCTGCTCATATTTATTTTTCTGTTGCCGCGGGATACTGCCAACCAGAATTTCGTCCACGGTTACTTCCAGTAATATACTAAGCGCATACAAGTTATCTACTGTGGGTAGGCTTTGTCCTTGCTGCCATTTATAAATGGCCTGCGGCTGCTCAAACCCGAAATAAGCCTGCAAGTCGCGAACGGATAAGCCGCGCTCTTTGCGAAGACGCATAATGTTTTGGCCTGTAGCAATAAGATCAATAATCGGAAATGTTTTCTGCATGATTTTACAATCTCCATTCCGGAACGTTTGCACCACAGGTGCGCCCTCCACGACAGGTGACGCCCCGGCATCTATCGCGGCCCTGCTTAGTTTTATAAGCGAGGAATATATAATTATAGCAAAGAAACATAAAAAAAGCAAGTGTAAGATTATAATGCATGTGCTGTCAATGAGAAGACAAAAAATGGGGGAAGCTGTGAAATGATACCTGTGACTCCTTGTTGTTTGAGCAGTAGGTATATTTTGCCTTCTATTTTATAATAAAAATGCACCGTCGAAGTCTTATCTGACACCGATTATCTGCGGATGATCGACGCTAAATTGGACGAAGAGGTGGCCGAGTACCACAAGGATCAAAATCTCGAGGAACCGGCCGACCTGCTGGAAGTTATTTATGCCGCTGCCATGGCACGCGGCTATAACATAGAAGAGCTAGAACGCACCCGTGCGGAAAAAACGGCCAAACGCGGAACCTTCACCAAAAAACTTATTTTAAAAGAAATTATTGACATATGTCAAAAATGAGGTATAATACTCTCTAGAAACGTACTCTTGAAGTCTTTGACTTCAAACTGATTATTTTTGTTCAGAGGTGACAGCTTTGCCCAGACCCAGAAAATGCCGCCGCGTTTGCCATATGCCGCGAACGCGCGAATTTCTCCCTACCGGCGGCGCGCACAGCCCTGTCGTAACACTGGCCGTGGAAGAATATGAAACCCTTCGCCTAATCGATAAAGAAGGGTACTCGCAGGAAGAATGCAGCCAGTACATGCAGATTGCCCGCACCAGTGTGCAGCATATTTATGCCGCCGCGCGGCACAAACTGGCGCTTGCTTTGGTTGACGGATTGCCCATTCGCATTGAGGGTGGAAATTATCGCTTATGCGACGGCTCTGCGCGCTGCCATAGCTGTCCCAAACGAAATCATGTTTGCGAAAGGAAGGATTCCCAATGAAAATTGCAGTTACGTACGAAAATGGCCAGGTATTTCAGCACTTTGGCCACACCGAACAGTTCAAACTTTACACAATCGAAAATAACGCTGTCGCTTCGGCTGAAGTAGTGAGCACGAACGGCCAGGGACACGGCGCCCTGGCTATGGTTCTAAAAAATCTTGGGGCCGATGCGTTAATTTGCGGAGGCATCGGGGGCGGTGCGCGCATGGCGCTGCAAGAAGCCGGCGTTGCGCTCTATGCCGGCGTAAGCGGCGAGGCTGACGCCGCGGTTGAGGCTCTGCTGGCCGGCACGCTGTCTTATAGCACCGAAGCGAATTGCGACCACCATGGGGAACACGGCGGCGAGCACCACTGCGGACACCATGATCACGAGGGCGGCCACTGCGGACACCATGGCTGCGGACACTAATTTGAATTGTTTACGGCTCTGCGCCAAATAAACGGCGCGGGGCTTTTTTTATGCTTGGGGGTTTTATCCGCGCTGAGTCAGAAATGTTTCGGCTATTGGGGACTTGTTTTATCCCTAATGGGAGAAAAAGTTTTTCGCATGACGGTGGCAAACGCCTTTATCCCCGTTTGACAAGAAATTTTTCGGCCACTTCGGGTCTCGCTCTGCCCCTATTTAGACAAAAAGTTTTTTGCATGACGGGGGCAAACGCCTTTATCCCCGTTTGGCAAGAAATTTTTCGGCCATTTCGGGCCTTGCTCTATCCCTATTTAGACAAAAACTTTTTTGCATGACGGGGGCAAACGCTTTTATCCCCGCTCTGCAAGAAATATTTCACCCATTTCCGGTCTTGCTTTATCCCTATTTAGACAAAAAGTTTTTTGCATGATAGGGACAACCGCTTTTATCCCCGATCTGCCAAAAATGTTCCGCCATTTCGGGCCTTGCTTTATCCCTATTTAGACAAAAACTTTTTTGCATGACAGGGACAATCGCTTTTATCCCCAGTTAGCAAAAAATATTCCGCCTATTTCCGGCTTTGCTTTATCCCTAATTGGACAAAAACTTTTTTGCACGTCAGGGGCAACTGCTTTTATCACCGCTCTGCAAGAAATATTTCACCCATTTCCGGCTTTGCTTTATCCCTAATTAGACAAAAACTTTTTTGCATGACAGGGACAAACACCTTTATCCCCGCTCTGCAAGAAATTTTTCGGCCACTTCGGGTCTTGCCTTGTCCCTATTTAGACAAAAACTTTTCCGCATAACAGGGACAATCGCTTTTATCCCCGCTCTGCCAAAAATATTCCGCTCATTTCCGGCCTCGCTCTGTCCCTAATTAGACAAAAACTTTTTTGCATGACAGGGGCAAACGCCTTTATCCCCGCCTGCAAGAAATATTTCACCCATTTCGGGCCTTGCTTTATCCCTAATTAGACAAAAAGGTTTTCGCATAACAGGGACAATCGCTTTTATCCCCGCTCTGCCAAAAATATTCCGCCCATTTCCGGCCTTGCTCTGTCTCTAATTAGACAAAAACTTTTCCGCATAACAGGGGCAACTGCTTCGCATGCCCCACCGCTAACGCCCACGGCGCATAAGCCCGCCAAGCCATACCATACCAAACGCCGCGCACAGCAGCTCCGTCACTGGAAACGCACACCATACGCCCGTCATACCCGCCACCGCCGACAACGCCAAGGCCAGCGGTATAATCAACACAAAACCGCGCAAAAGCGAAATCACATGCGCCGGCGCCGGCCGCTCCGTCGAAGTAAAAAACATAGACAAAATCACATTAAAACCAGCAAACGGACACGCCAGAAAATACAGCCGCATCCCCCGCTCCGCAATACTCTGCAGCGCCGCATTCCCCTCACTATTAAACGCCCCCGCAATCTGCGGTGCGAACAGCGCTACCACCCCATAAATCAGCGCCGAAAGCATGAGCATAGTAAGCAGCGCATAGCGCAAAATAGAGCGCAGGCTTTTGCCATCGCCGCGGCCATACCCGCGGCTAAATAGGGGCTGCACTCCCTGTGCAATACCAGTATACATGGCAAGCACTACAAGCGACAAATTTGCAATTACGCCATAGGCAGCCACGCCAACATTGCCCTCAAGCCCTAAAATAATCGCATTAAACACAATCATAACAATTCCCGAAGAAACCTCCGTAACAAGGGACGGAACACCACTGGAAAGTATGCCGCCCGCCGTGCGAAGCCTTGGGCGCTGAAACTGAAAAGTAAACTGCTGGCGGCGACGAAGAAAATGAACCGACAACACTCCCATACTAATTAAAGGCGCCAAACCCGTAGCAAAAGCCGCGCCGAACATGCCCATGCGACAAGGAAAAATAAACACCCAGTCCAGTACTACGTTGGAGAGGCTTCCCGTAATCATAGCCGCCATGCTAAGCTGCGGAGCGCCGTCGTTGCGCACAAAACAAAGCAGCACATTATTCATTAAAAACGCAGGAGCAAAGAGTAGAATGACCCGCAAATAGACAGTGCCCATTTCCCACACTTCTCCCTCGGCGCCGAATAAACCAATAATCCTGCCCGGCAGAAACAAACCAAGCAGTACAAAAAAGACGGCAAAACAAACCGCCAAATAAACCGCGTGGGTAAACGAACGATGGCCCGCGGCTATATCGCCCCGGCTGCGAAAAATGGTATACTTTGTCGCGCCACCCATGCCGATCATAAGCCCACTGCCGTGAATAAAACTGTAAATAGGTATCGCCAGATTAAGCGCTGTAAGTCCATTCGTTCCCAGTCCCTGCGATACAAAAAAGGTGTCCGCTAATATGTAGCAGGAAAGGGCCAACATGCCCAGCACATTCAGCGAGGTGTACTTAACAAATTCTTTCCATAAATGCATACTTCAAATCCTCCCAAAGGCAAAATAAAACGCCCCACGGCTCTGCATCTTCTACGGCCTATCGATGCAAAGTCATGAGGCGTTAGCTTTTAAGCCAACCCCAAAACCCCGGCGGGTTTGTGGAATATTCACTTTTTATTTACGGAAGGATTATACCGTAGAGAAGAGTGCTTGTCAAGATATATGTTTAGCCGGGTCTTTGACACTTTTTCATTAATAGTATAATGACTAATCCCCATGGTTGAGCCATTTTGGCTCTATTTTTTTGTCAATTTTTTATAAATTAATAGTGCTTGTTTGTGCTAGTTGTGATATAATAAAAAGAAAAGGAGTTTTTATGTATATCAATATTACCGGCAGCGCTAATAACAAAGATGTATATATTTATCAGTCCTACCGCAAAGAAAACGGCAAAACTTCATCCCGTATCTACAAAAAGTTGGGAAAGCTCAACGACCTTCTCGAACAATTCTCCGGTGATCAGGAAAAATTGATGGCTTGGGCAAGAGAAGAAGCCAGGAAAGAAACGGAACTCTACAATCAGCATAACGGAAAAGTCACAGTCGATTTTTCACAGGGAGCCTGTATTGCTATGAATGAATTGCGTTCCTTTCATATCGGTTATCTTTTCCTTCAATGCCTTTGCACACAACTCCGTATAGATAGGATCTGCCGGACAATCAAAAGCCGGCACAAATTTAAATATGATCTCAACGCAATCCTTACAGATCTGGTCTACGCCCGGATCCTCTCTCCCTGCAGTAAGCTGGGGAGCTACGAGTATTGCCAGACCTTGCTGGAACCTCCTAAATACAGTCTCCAGGATATGTACCGCTCTCTTTCTGTCCTTGCGGAAGAATCCGATTTTATCCAAAGCGAGCTTTATCGGAATTCCAACTACATCCATCCGAGGAATAAGCGGATCCTCTATTACGACTGTACAAATTATTATTTTGAGATCGAAGAGGAAA
>CALWPV010000007.1 GCA_944383515.1 uncultured Clostridia bacterium | reverse complement strand
CTCAATATACCGATCCAGCTTAATATGAACATTAAACGATGGCTCTGCGCTTAAATCAACTGTCATATACTCATACTTCTTCATAATAAACCGCCTTTCTATGTATGACTCTTTAAGAATAATTTTTTATTATATCCGCAACAAATTGTATCTGCTGCTTTTTCAGGTACGACTTCACAAAGGGCTTCATCAATAATTTCTTTGCTTCCACGCACTCCGTGAAATCTATCTCTGTTTTATCACCCTTGGCTGTGAAAACGCCAGTCCAATGACCTTTCATATTGCTGTTTTCCATATCAAATTCCCATCGTCTGTATGGCTCGACAAGCGTCACTGTAAATGTCGTAGGGTAGCCATCTTTGGTATATTCGATAAATTGCTTGTCGCTGATAACTTCTGTTTTACTCAGATCACTTCTCCAAGTAGCGTAATTCTCAATGTCTAAAACCAAATCCCACACTTGGCGAAGTTCGCTCGGAATTTGTGCTTTTATGTTTGCAGTCGCCATTTTCACACTTCCTTCCCCTAATCAGTCGTATTTTTCGATATGTACTGTTGCAATTGCCGACTTGCTTGGCTCGCCGGTAATAAGGTCCTGCGGTGCAGGAACTAACATCATAAATCCGTCCTTTCCATATCGCTGTGCATATCCATGTGCATACGCCTCTTCAACAGAAATATGCTGCACCTGTCCAATCACCATAGTCGTTAGTCCCGTACCGCTTAAATCCTGCATGTCTTTTAAGGTACATTCCATATTGAGAAACGCCTCGTTGATCATAGGCGCGTGAATGGTTTTGGCATTGGAAATCGTAAAGCCTCCTGCGGCAAATTCGTCATCATCTATTTCGTTGCGGTGAATGGTATTTACTAAATTATCATAATAGCTTATCGGAAGAAAGTTAATGCAAAAGCTTTTTTCCCTTTGGATATTGGCATAGGTATGCGTATGTTGATACAAGTTACCCATTACGGCGAAGAAAGCTGTTTTATCTCCGTGGAAGCAGCTCCAAGAATGAAAGCACACATTCGGCTTGCCGTTTTTTTTCCACGTGGTAATCGCAAACAGAACGGTCGGTATCCCGGCCGTTACTTCAAAATGGGAAAATAGTTCAAATTCTTCTGGATAGGCGGGCTTAAAATACTGAGGAAAATCCTTTTCAATTTCTATTTTCATTGCTGTACCTTTCAAAAATCATAATTATGAAACTCCAACGTACGAACTAAAATGGCAGTTTGAAATACCACATATGAAAAGTAAACTTTCTATTCTTCATATTATAGCAAAGAATATAAAATATCAAGCATACATTGCATTTTCTAAAAGAAAAGATGTAGGATTACAATCCATGTGTGACAGGCGAGAAGAGAGAAAGTTTGGGAAGCTGTGAAATGATACCTATAACTCCTTGTTGTTTGAGCAGTAGGTATATTTTGCCTTCTATTTATGCTAATAAAACGAAAAACAGGTATAGCAGATACCCCTCAAAATAGCCATGATTGGCTGCAAAGGGAAGAGAATTGTCCTGAATATTCCATAGCTGGAAGAATATGGGCCGGTTTTACACCTATACAGTTATTTTTTGTTTGGCTGAGAGATACGTTCTATCTCTCAGCCGACCGGTAATAAGACTGTATAAGGGGGATTTCATACCTATGGAGGCTCGCTTTCCTTTTTTTTGGGGAATGTTTGAAAAACCTACATGTTCATCGATATATACTAAAATATGCTCTTGATTTCTGAATCTTTATCATGTATAATGGATACATCTTCAAGGGAGACATTTGAAGGTGTACGTAAACGAGGGACAATTAAACTAAGTTGGCAAACTTGGCGAAAGCTAAGGACGCAAAGCAAAGAGGCTAAAGCATATGCTACGCTCGTCTGGCTGCAATTATAAAGAAGAATTTATTCTTTATTATTGCAGCTTTTTTATTTTTCATAAAGAATCATAAAGTTTCTTTATGAGACGATTAAAAAATGGAGGAGATTGAATCATGAAAAAAAGTTTTTGGGGTTACAATGTACAAGAAGTAGATACAAACATGGAGCTGCTTGAATCGGCTAAGGCGAAGCTGGAAAAAAAGGTAAAGTCACTTACCGAAGAATTGGATTCCGCGCGGGAAGAACTGAAGGAAACAAAGGAGAGTTTGGCGATAGGCAGTAGTACCAATAGCGGAGAATTGGAACGAAAATATCGGGAGGCCGAGAAAAAAATAGAATTGCTAAAACGGGAAGTAGATTCTTTAACGAAAAAGAATCAGCAAATGGCCATACAAATCTCTTCGTATGACGAACAGAGTATGAAAAAGGCGGTAGAGCAAGCAGGAGATATTTGTCGGGCCGCATATGAAGATATGGCCAATGCCAAGATCAATGCCAAGGAGGTATTGGAGCAATTTTTAGAGCACTTTTGGGAAAGATTTAATCAGTACGAGCAAAAGATCAATGACATTTACGAAAATATGATTCATTCCTATGAAGCCGGCAGAGAAGGATTCTTGTTAGCGGCCGATGAAATTCTTACCAGCTATACGGCAATTCGGGAGCAGAATGAAACGATGAACCGTAAATTAGAAGAGGTAAAGGTACTGCGTAGCGAGGTCCAAAAAGAAATGAACGCTGTACTTGGCGAATTAAACGCCCAAGATGGGGCGTTAATCGATGAAGAGGCCTCGTCAATTAAGGAGAAAACGGAAGAAGAAAAATCAGATTTTGGTCATATTATTTTAAATGAGCTTACAATGCTTCGCAAGGAGCATCAAAAAACGGAAGCAAAAAAACATGAAAATTCTATAATGAATCGTCGCCTAGAAAATGTGAATGAGGAGATCCAACAAGAAGAGAAGGTAGAATTAAACGAAGGTAAAGAAGAAGTTCAAGTTGACGTGACAATGAACGTTGACAAAAAGAATATTGTTTAAAAAATTAGCATGTAAGAGGAAAGGATGGTAACCGAGGCATGGAAGAGGGGCGCTTGCCAAAGGGAAAAGACGCTAATGTCAAACAGTCATTAAGAGTACGAGTTATTGGTATGGCAGTGCTAATGGTATTACTGACGGTTGGACTTATGCAAGGGTTCAAGCCGTCTGATCAATTGGAGCCCCCGCGTGATTGGGAATATGCTTCGGGAGAAAGTCTGCGAACAAATCGAATACAAGCGGATGACTGGAAAAAAATGAGCACCATAGAGCCGCCAGAAAAAAGAAGTGGCATGCCCTATTTATTTTTGCGTGGGACACTACCTGCGGATTCCGAGGAATGGATTTACCTATATGGTTCACACGAAAGTTATAGGGTCACGGTGAACGGGAATATTGTGTATGATACAATCAGCGACAATTCTTTGCCAACGTCGGCGCGTATGGCTTATTTTAAGCTGGAAGCGTCGGAACAGGAAAAAAAGGTTGAAATTGCAATTTATATGCCCTTTGAAAAAAATATTACGGTCTTCCAGTCAAAAACAGAGCTACCGTATAGCGCGTTATGGAAGCTGCCCTATATAGATTGTATTGTGCCGGCGGCATTTCTTTTGCTGGCAGTAGTCTGCCTAGCAAATATGTATAGGGGCCAAAAGAAACGGTGGGGGCTTCTTTGTTCTTTAATCTGTATGGCTATGATTTTTTTCATGGAACAGATGCAAGGCATAGCTCTTTTATTTCGTTTGAGTATGACCTGTGTTTTATTGGTATATACTGGTTGTCTGATCGATTATTTTCTTACAATAGTAGGGTGGAATGCGGCAATAGAAAAGTTGACAGCGATTAACCTTCTATATGCGATAAGTATTTTGATTTTGCCGTATCCACAGTTTTTGGTAATTATGCTGCGCATGACGATTTTTCTACAAATTGTAAATGCAGCGTATATATGGTATTGGACAGTGCATAGGAAATATCCATATGATGCACGGACTATTTTTTCTATTGTTGCCGTATCAGTGGTCAATTTAGTCTATTGGTATTGCATTTCTGTTGGAAGGCTAGAGAATTGTATACTAGCTTATGCTGCCGTTATCTTTGTATTGGGAGTGGAGTTTATAGTTCCCATACGCATGAAGCAGCGAGTTAAGGAAACCAAAGTCGTATCTGGAGTCATGCGACAAAGAGAGGAGAAAAGAGTAGTACCGGATTGTAGAGGGGAAGAGGCTGAGAAAGTTATTAATTTGAAGGATGTCAGACCTCATACCCATGCTTGGAGACTCCTTCAAAAAAGTGTGGAAGAAAAGGGGATACATGGTCATGGGCAGCGAGTTGCGCAGTATACATACGCAATTTGTTTAGCAATGGGCATGAGCAAAGAACGGGCCGACAGAATTGCCGAGGCAGCTATTCTACATGATATTGGAAAGGCTGTGATTTCCCAAGATATACTAACGAAAAAGAATCTTTCCGAAACTGAATTTGAAATGATCAAGAATCATGTGCAGTACGGGTACTATTTTTTGCAGCAAGAAAATGATTCCTTTGCTGCACTGGCTGCTAACATAGCCAGAGAGCACCATGAGAGAGTCGATGGAAGCGGATATCTGGGTTTAAAGGGAAATCAAATTCATTTAGAGGCTCGTATCGTTTCGGTGGCAGATGTGTTTGATGCTTTAACATCGGCTAGAACATATAAAGACGTATGGAGTTTTGAAGAGGGAGCACGGTATATATTAGAACACGCAGGAACGTATTTTGATATGGACGTGGTAACGGCGTTTGATCAAGCAATAGATCAGGTTAAGACCATTTATGAAACCAATCGGGCTCCCCAAAATACTGAGGCAACTAATGGTGAAAGGAGATACAGGGTATGGATGTTTTAGTGACAGGCAAGCTGGGCATGGCAACGGAAGCCCTTTTTGAAAAAATAATTGCCAGCCATACCGTAGCGGTGGCAGGGGCCGATATTGTGCCTGGCCGCCTAGGTAAAAAGATTATTCCTTTTCAAATTTCCTGTAAAGATGACAGCTTTGAAAAGATTTTTCATTCTTATAATTTTCAAGTGGCTATTTTTTTCGGTCAGAGTTTTTTTGACGAAACACAGGAATTTGACGAATATCAGGAGTTAAATCAGTGTTTGCAGATATGTTCAAAGCATGATGTGAATCAGGTTGTGTATATTCGCCCTAAATTAGCCGAAGAAGGAAAAGAAATTCCCGATACAAGTCGTGGCGCTCTTTTGCAGGCTTGTGACGGGCTTTGTCGTTTTTATCGTCTGCGACGTGCCATGTCGATACAAATTTTAAATATTCCCGAGTTATATGGTGAGGAAGAAACAACTTCTTTAATAGGAAGAGCAGTGTTAGCTGCAAGAGAAAAGGCTTCCATTACATTGCCAGGGGAAAAAGAACAAAAAGTTGCTTTCTTAGCGCAACAAGATTTAGGGGAGCTGTTAATCCGCGTTCTGGAAGATTGGGTTAAAGAAGTAGAATGTATGGATATTACTCCGGCGGATCAAATGACTTTTGAAGAGTTGGGTGGGCTTTTACAGGAAAAATTTCCTACCCTGCGCATCTCTTACCGTCCTAACCCGGGAATTGCAGAGGTTACTTATGTAGATCGTAGGGTACGAAGAGAATTTGACTGGATTCCTGTGGTCAAACTGGAAGAAAGACTGGAGAAGGTTGTCAATGCGCAGAACCATTTAGAAACAGATACGACAAAAGGATTTTGGGAAAAAATCACCAATTACATTCAAGAGCATTTTTTTATTGTTAAAATAATAGAACTGCTAATCGGATTTTTACTGATGGAATTGCTGAACCGAGTAAGCGGCACAACCATTCAATTTCAATATATTGATTTTCGGTTACTGTATATTGTATTAATGGGTACGCTGCATGGAATGAAAACAGGACTGGCCGCAGCGGGTTTAGCTAGTCTTTCGCTTTTGGCGTCGCTAATTCAAAATCATGCAAACTGGAATGCGGTTATCTATGACATGGATACGTGGCTTCCCTTTATCTTTTTCTTCTTAATTGGGGCCGTCACAGGATACATTAAAGATCGTCTCAAAAAGGACAACCAATTTCTTTCAGAAGAAAAACAGATACTGGAAGAAAAGTACGTGCTTTTAAATGAATTTTATATGAGCGCCATTATGAATAAAGATCGTTATAAGAATCAGATTATGTCCTACCGGAATAGCTATGGACGTTTATTTGATGTAGTAAAAAATATGGATAGTACGCTGGTGGAAGAAATTTTTTATGAGGCCCTGGGCGCTTTAGAAGATATTCTTAATAACCACTCGGTGTGTATTTATCGCTGCCAGGATTTGAGGTATGGACGTTTATTGGTTTGTTCTAAAGAGATTAGCAATGTAGCTGAGAAAACGTTAAAGCTGGGCGAGCTTACCCAAATGACAGCGGCTTTTCATGAAGATGAGGTGTGGGTCAACCGAGAGCGTTTGGTCGGCTATCCTGAATATGCGTATCCTATTTACCGCGAGGGACAGTTTATTGCGTTGATTACCTTGCAGAAGGTTAGCTATGACCAAATGGCAGCATATTATGAAAACATGGTGAGGATCGTATGCGGCATTATAAAAATCTCGCTGGGACGCGCGCTAGAGTATTCGGATCAAATTAGCGACGAAATGTATGTTCCAGGTACTCGAATTTTAACAAACGAGTATTTTAGTGAGAACATAAAAGTAAAAGAAAAAATGGCACAAAGTGGTATTTCTGAGTATATGCTACTACGGTTTAATACAACGCCGGAAACCAGAGATGCGGTGGCCAATCGTATTCAAGGGGTTATTCGGACAACAGATATGCTGGGCCTAGGTAAAGACGGAAATCTGTATTTGGCATTATCACAGGCGAATCAGAGCAATATTCGTTTTGTGCTCAAGCGCTTAAACGCCATTGGAATCGGCGTACAGGAAATGGAGGGGGAAGACTCAATATGACGCTTCAGTGGTGGGTTGTTTTGTATCTGGTTCTCCATTGCATTGCCTGTGTACTGCTCTATGTGGGCATTCGCTTGCATTTAATTCGGTTTTCTTCTCAGCTGTTGCCAGTTGTTGTACTGGTTCCGGGAGCCGGTGTTGTGGTGGCGCTATTGGCAGAGTATAATTCGCGGTTGCATAAAACAGGCGGTCGGAAAATTGAACTCGAAGAGTTACGCCTGGAAGAAGACGATTTGCGGCTAAGCCGTCTAGATAACGAGGAACAGGAGGAGCAAATTATTCCGCTCGAAGAGGCCATGTCTGTGAATGAAGCGGAGGTTCGCCGTAAGCTGATGCTGGATATTTTACATGAAAATCCCGGCGCGTATGTGGAACTGTTGCAGAAAGCAAGATTAGATGAAGACATCGAGGTAACGCATTATGCTTCTACAGCCATGATGGAAATGCAGAGGGAATTTGAACTGGAACTGCAGAAAGCAGAAACAGAATATCGTAAAAATCCCGATCAGTATGAGAATGTGAATCAGTATTTGAATATTTTGAATCGCTACCTGCACAGTGGCTTAATCGGTGATAATATCCGTTTCGTATACCGCACTAGATATGAGCAAATATTAAAACAAAAAATTGAAATGGAACCGGAAAATATGGAAGTTCGCATGCAGGCGGTAGATAACTACATAGATGCAGGCAATATGACAGAGGCGCATGCTATGGTTAATGCCATGATAAACCGTTGGCCCAGCCGCGAAGAGCCTTGGCTTGCCAAGCTGAAAATCTGTCAGTATACATATGATTATGCGGGAATTCAATCGGTTCTCAGTGAAATTAAAAAAAGAAATATATATTTGTCGCTGGAATCGAAAGAAGTGATTCGCTTTTGGGAAAAAGAGTAGATCCGGTGGGAGGATAACTATGTTTCGAATGTGCAAGAGGTTTTCCATAACGTTCCTCTCTATTATGTTAGCCATGCTTTTGAGCGGTTTTTTATTGCTTGACAGCATAGGAATGGATTATGAAATAGAAGAGGCGCAGTTAAGTGATTTGCCAGATAATGCGGTGTTTTGGAAAGATAATTACGAAGAACAGTCCGCTCTATGCCTTCTTCTGGTCGACAGTACAATGGAAAATAACGAAGCGTTTTCTGAGAATTTACAAGACGTACTGCAAGATATGCGCGTGGGCTATACATTGGTGGATTTGGCGCAGGAAACGGTTCCTGATTTTTCCTCATATGAAACGGTTATTTTAGCGTTTCAAGATTTAGATTTGCTAGGTGAAAGCGTTATCACGCTTTGTAATTGGGTGCAGCAAGGCGGTAGGTGTATGCTTTTTTGTACGCCCAATCTCACGGCGTCGTATCGTTATTTGGCGCCATATTTAGGAATTAGAGAGGGCGGCGTTTCGTATACCGCTATATCCGGTCTTAACATAAAAGAAGGCTTAATGATTGGCGGCGATGGATTTAACTTTCATTGGGGAGAGCCGCTTATGGTTTCTTTAAACGTCCAGCTGAACGAGGAAGCACAGGTGTATATGGAATCAGACGATGACAGAAAGCTTCCGCTTTTGTGGAGTACGGAGTGCGGAGAAGGACGCTGGGTGGTAAATAACCATGGGTTCGCAGAAAAGGCAACCAGAGGATTAACCTGCGCGGCGTATAGCCTGTTAGAAGATGTTTGTATTTATCCGGTGATCAATGCCAGCGCATTCTTTTTGGACGATTTTCCCTCTCCCGTGCCTATGGGAGACGGCACTTTTATTCGACGAGATTATAATCGGGATATCTCCAGCTTTTACTCCAACGTATGGTGGCCGGATATGTTAACGCTTTGCGAGGAGTATGGAATTCGATACACCGGTATGCTAATTGAAGACTACGACGATGAAACCGGTGGTATTTTTCCACGGCAAACAGATACAGAACGCTTTGAGCATTTTGGATTTATGTTATTAAATCATGGGGGCGAAATTGGCATTCATGGCTATAATCACCAGCCTTTATGCTTTAGCGGCTTTGACTTTAAAAACCAGGTGGATTATAATACCTGGCCTTCGCATGAGAGTGCAATCAATGCCACAACAGAATGCATAGATTATATTGAGACTATGTTTGAAGGAAATACGCCGGTGGTGTATGTGCCGCCGTCGAACATTCTTTCAGAGGAAGGACGGACTCTGCTTAAAGAAGAGTTTCCTCAGATTCAGGTTATCTCCAGTTTATATCTGGAAGGCGTGATTGAATACAGTCAGGAATTTGAAATAGCCGAGGACGGTATTATTGAATTTCCGCGTGTCATTTCCGGAGCGCTTCTGGATCAATATATGCGGTGGGATGCCCTCAATGCGCTAAACCTTTATTATGTGAATTCGCACTTTATACATCCGGACGACGTTTTAGACGAAGATCGTGGCGCCCAAGAGGGGTGGGAGATATTATTCGATAATCTGAGTCAGTATGTAGAATGGCTCTATTCCTCGGCTCCTAATATACGCAATTTAACCGGCAGTGACGCGGGGCGTGCAACGGCCCGGTATGACGTGCTTTCGGTTGAAAGAATGGATACGCCAGAGGAAGTTCGGTTCCGGATGGACGGTTTTTGGGACGAAGCATATTTTATGGTACGCTGGAATGAGGGAGAGATAGGAGAGGTTAGTGGCGGAACAATAGAACATATTGCCGGTAACTTTTATCTGCTGCACGCGACGCAGAGCCAGGTGAGGATTGAACGGAGGGGAGAGGCGCAGTGAGAATTTGTATGGTGTTAGAGGGGTGTTATCCCTATGTTAGAGGCGGCGTTTCTACCTGGATGCACCAGATCATTACCGCCAATCCGCAGCATGAGTACGTTTTATGGCTGATTGCTGCCAAGCGAGAAGATCAGGGACAGTTCAAATATGAAATGCCCAAGCAGGTAGTGGAAATTCATGAAGTCTTTATGGAAGACGCGCTGCATTTAAAAGCAACCAAAAGGGATTATTATCACTTTAGCGAAAGTCAGATAAAGGAGCTTAAAGAACTAGTCCTTTGTCAAAACCCGGATTGGGACACTTTGTTTCAAATCTATAATCGGCAGCATGTGGGCGCTATGGCTTTTCTTATGAGCGAAACTTTTTTACAAATTTTGCTCGATATTTGTGAAAATGATTATCCCTATGTGCCGTTTGCAGAATTTTTTCATAGCATACGATCTATGTTTCTTCCTATTTTATATCTGCTCGGTATGCAAGTGCCGAAGGCCGATGTCTATCATGCCACCTCCACAGGTTACGGCGGGCTTTTAGCCGCCCTCGGCGCATGGCGCTATGAAAGGCCGTGTATTATTACAGAACATGGAATCTATACGCGGGAAAGGGAGGAGGAAATATTGCGGGCGCAGTGGATTCCTCCACAGTTTCGGCAGCAGTGGATCAATATGTTTTTTATGCTGTCTCATTGTGCGTATGACCGGGCCAATCGTGTAACCTCGCTCTTTGGTCGTTATGCGGAAATTCAGGTTGAGCTGGGCTGTCAGCGGTATAAACAGAAGGTCATTGAAAATGGCATTCACGTTGAACGGTTTGAAAGTATAGAACCGAAAATCCCCAATGGTTTTATTGATATCACAGCCGTGGTACGTATTCACCCCATTAAAGACATTAAAACGCTCATTCAAGCCTTTTTCGATTTGAAGCAGCGTATTACAAACGCGCGGCTTCATATTTTAGGCGATACGGATGATCAGGAATATGCGGAAGAATGCCGACACCTGATGGAGGAACTGGGCGCTCAAGATATTGATATGCCGGGTAATGTGAACGTAATAGAATACCTTAAAGAAACCGACTTCACTGTACTAAGCAGTATATCGGAAGGGCAGCCGCTAGCTGTACTGGAATCGCTGGCAGCAGGGCGTCCCTGCGTGACAACAGATGTGGGGTGCTGCCGCGAGCTTTTGGAAGGCGGTGCTAAGGATTCTTTAGGAATTGCCGGTATTGTTGTGCCGCCCATGCATTCCCAGGCGCTGGCTAATGCAATGGAAACGCTTTGCAAAGAACCGAGAATGCGGCAGGAAATGGCATTGGTAGGGCGCCGGCGAGTGCAAACATATTACCGACATGAAGATATGATTCGGCACTATAATGTAAATTATGAAGAGGTACTGAAAGAATGGCAGGCATCGGTTTCGAGTTAAAAAAATTGTTTTCGCGGAAAGGGTTAGTGGCAACAGTTCGGGCCTATGGCTATGCGACTATGGTTTGCGCAGGCCCTATGTTGCTTGGCTTTTTGCTGCTATTAGCTTGTATGTTTATGGCGGATTTTGCCGGAGCGGTCCGGCATAGCCGGGAACTACTGGTGACCATGCTAACGCATGCGCTGGTCATGTCTCTTGTGGTCACTTCCCTGTTTTCCATGCTAACGACACGGTTTTGCGCCGATATGTTATACGAGAAAAAATATGCTCCTATTATTACCTCATTTTATGGAAGTCTATGGATCATGCTGATTTTGGGAGGAGTGCTGTATGGCATTTTTCTGCATTTTTCGGGGGTGGCACTCATATACCGAATTCAGTCGTGGGCGTTATTCATGGTATTAATTGTTGTATGGACAGAGATCAATTACTTAACCATGCTGAAAAATTATAGGAGTATTATAGCGGCTTTTGCAGTATCAGCTTTAATCGCTTTACTGTTAGGAGCACTGCTCATCTGGCTTTTTAAGGTTGAAGTGATATCGGCGCTCATGGCTTCGGTTACGATTGGGTACTCTGTTATGCTGGTATGGTATTTTCGGTTGATCTATCAATATTTTCCCGAGGGAAAAGGAACGTCACTGCGTTTTTTGCAATGGCTGGATACTATGCCACAGCTTTCGGTTACGGGTTTTTTGGTAACCGTGGGGTTATTTGGCCATTTGGTAGACATGTGGTGGTTTAGCAAGATCAATGTACAAGTGGAAGGGCTGTTTTATGGCGCGCCTACCTATGATGTGCCGGCTATTTTCGCGTTCTTTTCGATTTTAGTAACGACAGTAAATTTTAATACATTTGTAGAAACACGGTTCTACGTTCGCTATAAAGAGTACTTTAGTTTGTTTAACGACGGCGGTTCTATTAAAAATATAAATGAAGCGGAACAGACCATGATTCATATATTGGCTGACGAATTGGGGTATATGTCGCTTAAGCAAATTTTTTCAACGCTGATTTTTATTATTTTTGGTTCCATTTTGCTTCCCCTGTTACCGTTAGGGTTTAGCAGCGAGATGCTAAGAACGTTTCGCGTTCTCTGTGTGGGCTATGCGTTTTATGCGATTGGTAATAGCGTTATGCTTTGTTCGCAGTATTTTGCTGATTTAACAGGGGCGCTGCTAAGCGCGCTGGTTTTTGCCATTGTTTCCAATGTGGCAACGGTGCTTTTAGCTGTTTTTGTCAATTCTTATTGGGGATTTGGTTTTTTGCTGGGAAGCCTGCTTTTTGCGGTAGTCGCAATTATACGTCTGTGCGCGTATCTTAGAAAACTAAAGTATCATGTGTTAAGCAGACAGCCATTATTTGCTTATCAGCGAGAGGGTATATTTACTCGGCTGGCCGATACATTAGATCGAAGAGCATTGCGCGTTCAAAGACGGTACGGCCAGGAAGAATTCAATGAGCAAGCGAGAAAGGAGAGCGATTGAAAATGACAGTAAAACGATATCTGGTAAGCATGCTTTTACTTTTATGTATGCTGCTGTCGGCCTGTGCGCCAAGTCAGGAAACCGCGGTAGTTGAAACTGGAGAAGAGACAAGTGAGGCGCTAACGGTTGACGATATCAGCATTACAGATTCTGAATTGATTTATCAGGACGATGACGAGGATTCGATTGTGACCATGTATTTGACGGTGCGACAGGGGAATGAAACGGATAATACCAATCATACCTGGGAGGAAGTGAATGCGCATTCGGTTTATTATTATCAGGAGCAGGGCATCGACAGATACCGGGTGTCCGGTATTTTGCAGGTAGGCGACGAAAATGGCCCGGTCATGGGAATGTTCGGCTATGGTGAATTTACGCCTAATTGTACCGTACAGATTCGGGGGCAAACCAGTACGCGTTCTCCTCAGAAGTCTTATAAAATTGAAATCAATAAAAATGAAGGCTACTGGAGAGAACAGCGCACCATTTCTCTCAATAAACATGTGTATGACGCCGTACGGTTTAGAAATAAACTGAGTTATGATTTATTAAAAACCATTCCCGGCGCCTTTAGTGCAAGAACGCAGTTTGTTCATTTATATGTTAAGGACGAAACAACGGGAAACACCAATGCGCAATTTGAGGATTACGGTTTATATACGCAGGTGGAGCAGATCAATAAAACATACCTGAGAAACCATGGGCTGGATGAAAACGGGCAGCTGTATAAGGCCATCATGTTTGAATTTCTTCGTTATGAAGACGTAATCATGGAAAAGGAAAATCCGAATTACGATCAGACTGCGTTTGAAAAGGTGCTGGAAATTAAGGCGGATGACGATCATTCGAAACTGATTGCCATGTTGACCGAGCTGAACGATTATTCTATTCCCATTGAAACTACGTTTGACAAGTATTTTGACGCGGAGAACTATTTTACTTGGCTTGCTTTTCAGCTGTTAACCGGTAACCGCGATACCACCTCACAGAATTTTTATTTGTACAGTCCTCAGAATGGAAACAAGTGGTACTTTATTCCTTGGGACAATGACGGCGCATGGAGTTATCTGGAAGATGTAAACTTTAATGGAGAATCCTCAGGCTATCGTTATGATTTAGGAATTTCAAATTACTGGGGAAGTGTTTTGCACCAGCGGGTCTTAAAATCAAACGAACTACGTGAGCAATTAGTGCAAAAGGTGGAGGAACTTAGGACTTTACTTACAAAAGAGCGGGTGAGTGAAATGGTAACCACTTATAGTAATATTACCCGGCAATATCTATTTGTTCTTCCGGATCAGTTATACGCTCCAGAAGATATGGCGACGTTTGAAAGCATTATACAAACGATACCCGATGAAATAGATTGTAATTATCAATATTTTTTGACCAGCTTAGAAAGTCCGATGCCATTTTTTGTGGCGGATCCTGAAATCATGGACGGCCGGATCATGTTCTCCTGGGATTCTTCTTACGATTTTGATAATGAAGAGCTGAAATACCGGTTTGAGCTTTCGCGGGATTATACCTTTACGAATACCATTAGCGTTCAGGAAGATTTGTTGGTTCCTCAGGCTTTTAGCGATATCTTGGCGCCGGGGCAATATTTTTATCGGGTTACCGTTACCAATGCCAGCGGCATGACGCAAACGGCCATGGAGACTTATGAAGGAGAGGACGAAATTAAGCGCTACGGCGTTCGGTCCTTTTATGTGAATCCCGATGGCAGCATTCAAGTGGGGTAAGCGAGCATGCAATTTCGACATGAACTGAAATATCTAATTAATTTTGGAGACGCGGAACTGCTAAAAGAACGGCTGAGCGTGATCTTGCAGTGCGATTCTCATGCTAAGGGCGGCTTTTATACGATACGAAGTTTATACTTTGACGATTACTGGAATACGGCCTATCGCGAAAAAATGGGCGGATACGGAGACCGGAGAAAATACCGCATTCGGCTATATAATCAGGACGACAGCATGATTCGTTTAGAGTGTAAAATAAAGCGCGAAAGCTATATTCGTAAAATAGCAGCCCCTCTTAGCCGGGAGGAAGTCGATCAGATTCTGGAGGGGAGAGTTGATTTTTTACTCAAACGAAAAGAACCGCTTTGTCAGCAGTTCTATTATGAATATATGAGCCGGGTGTTAAGACCCAAAGTCTATGTGGACTATGAACGGGAGCCTTATGTACTGCCAAGTGGCGATGTAAGAATTACACTGGATCGCGATGTAAGAAGCGCGCCGCCCGGGGGGGAAATTGATGGCTCCGACAAGGCGTTTTTACACGTGCTAGACCCCGGGAAACTGGTGCTGGAAGTGAAGTTTACGGAATTTTTACCGCGCATGGTAAGCGAAGCGCTGCCGCTGCGCGCCGTAGATTACAGCGCGGTTTCAAAATTTACGCTGGGGTGCGACAAAATTAAGTATCTGGAAACCCAAGAGGGTGAATGAAGCAAGAAAGGACCGGCTGAAAAGCTGAGTAATAGGGGAAAAACATATGAGCATTCAAGACGTCATTAAGAATTCATTTTTAGAATCGTTCAGTAATATCTATACGCTGAATTCTATTGTCACTATGGTTATTGTACTGCTGGCCGCTATGCTGTTTGGGCTATACATCTGTTTGATTTACAATAAATTTTATCGGGGCGTCGTATATAACCGTTCGTTTGCTATAACGCTGGTGGGCATGTCTGTTATGACGGCCATGGTAACCACCGCGATCAGTTCTAATGTAGTGATTTCGCTGGGTATGGTGGGCGCGCTGAGTATTGTCCGCTACCGCACGGCGGTAAAAGAGCCGCTGGATCTTCTGTACTTGTTTTGGTCCATTACAACAGGCATTACGGTAGGAGCGCAGATGTACCCGCTGGCCATTGTCGCTGCTTTGATTATGACCCTCATTTTGGTTGGCTTTAATATGAAAAAAACCAGAGGGAGCCTGTATATTGTGGTTGTTCATTATCGGGATGAAGAGGCTTACGATCAGATTCGGCAAGTTATGGGCACCATGAAGTACCGGATTAAATCCAGAACGGTACGGGGCAACACTAACGAAATGGCAATGGAAGTGTATCTCAGCAACAAAAACATGGTTTTTGTAGAAAAGCTGAAAGGAATCGACGAGGTAGAAGATGTCACAACGATTCAGTACGACGGGGAATATCATGCCTAAACGAAGCTGGCGGCTGTTGGCACTTGTTTTGCTTCTGTGTCTGACAAGTTGCGCTCCTCATGGCGATAGCGGCGATTTCGCGCGCGGCGTGCATTTTACGTACGAAGCGAGCGAGGAGGCCTTTTACAATCCGTTAATTGGCTTTGCGCCGGAGGCGGATTATGAAGAGGCGGTGGGAGAGCATACACTGGTTTATGTGGGAGTTCTCTGGAAAGATATAGAGCCGGAGGAAGGCGTATACGATTTTTCGCAAATTGAAGAGGTGAATCATTTAGAGCAGTGGAGAGAAGAGGGCAAGCATGTGGTGCTGCGTTTTATCTGCGATAAACCCTCGGAAGAGGAGCACATGGATATTCCGCAGTGGCTGTATGAAAAAACGGGAGACGGTACCTTTTATGCCTACGACAGTACGCATAAGGGATATTCGCCGGATTATTCAAACGAGGTGCTGATTGAAGCGCATGCCCGGGCGATTGAGGCGCTGGGCGAGTATTTTGGCCAGGATACCTTTGTGAGCTACGTGGAGCTGGGAAGTTTGGGGCACTGGGGCGAGTGGCACGTGAATTATGAAGAGGGAATTGTGAGATTGCCGAAAGAAGAGGTGAGAGAAGAATATGTGACGCCATATCTGGACGCGTTTCCACATGCGAAGCTGCTGATGCGCCGCCCCTTTAACACGGCTGAAAAATACGGTTTTGGTTTATATGACGATACGGCAGGCAATCCCGAATCGACCAGCACCTGGCTGGAATGGATTCAGGAGGGGGGCGATTATAATCAGGCGGAAGAGGAAAATGCGCTGTCTCCCATGCCGGATGCCTGGAAAACGGCGCCGATTGGCGGAGAATTGAATAGCGATATTCCTATGACGACAATGCTTTCGTCGCAGCTGGAAACCACGGTATCGCTTTTGGAGCAGTCGCATACTTCGTTTTTGGGGCCTTACTGCCCTACCGCGCTGAAAGAAGAAACGGGCTTAGGGTACGAAGCGTGCATTGACGCGGTGCGTAAAACGCTGGGGTATCGTTTGCGTATTGAAGAAGCGGCCTATGAGGAGCTGCCGGAAGAGTCCGCGTACATTGTGTCTCTTACGTGGCAAAATGACGGCGTGGCGCCTATGTATTGGGACTGGAATGTATATTTGTACAGCTATGACGAAAACCAGACGCTTTTAGGGCGCTGGCCGGTTGACTTGCAAACGACGGCGCTGCTGCCGGGAGAAACTGTAGTGAGTCAAACCGAGGTCAGCGCCGAGTGGCTGGAGCAGGGGCATACCATAGCGCTGGGCATTGAAGACCCCATGGTGGAGGAGCCGGTAGTATATTTGGCTATGGAAACAGAGAGAATTGGATTAACCCACGTACTGTGGACGAATTCGTAAAAAGCTCAAAAAGAAAAAAAGGGGAGCCGGGCGGATCCTCCTTTTTCAAAAATTTAAAGCGTTGCGGCGTCGGGGACGGGCTTTATGGCCATGGTCTCGGTTTTGCTCATGCTTTCCAGAAGCCGCAGATATTCTTGTTTAGACATAACAGGCGGGTTATCGTGAATGATTTGGCGAGCCAAAGCGGCGTTATCCTTGAGCAGACGGTAGGCGAGAAGCGCAAAGCATTTGGCTGGCGTTACGTAATACTCGTAAGGATCGGCCACCCGGTACTGATTAGTATGGCCCTGGCCTGCATTTCCCGGAGTGTTAAACTGCAGCACGGGCATAGTGCTCGACAGGTCGCCGTAATCGGTAGTGCCGCTCAGCTGGTCCTGGGACGGCACAATTATCGTCGCCAAACGCAATTATGGCGTCGGCATGCGCCTCGATAGTCTGGAGAATTTTTTGTTCTATTGCATCCATATGCGATTTCCTTTCTGTGAATCTGATTAAAAAGGGACAAGTACATTTTTGAGCAGTGAGCCTGAGGCGTTTACTACCCAAACGCTTGTCCCTTTTTATTATAGAGAAATCGCTTTTCAGAGTACAATATAAAAAACCTAGTCTCTTCACCCTTCCATCAGTTTTTTTGAGGGAAGAGCGAAGGAGGGCTAGGTTTATTTTTCTTCTGAAGGAATCATGGCAGCCAGCTGATTAACGACTTCTTGAAGCACTCCTTCTTTGCGCCATTTTAAAGTAACATAAGAAAAAATCGGTGTTTTTAAAGGAATGCATACCAGATCCGGGTCTTCTGGTTTGACAAAGTCACGGCGCACAATCCAATGCCGCAGCCGGCCCGCACCAGCTCTAAAACAGCCAATCGAACGCTATACGAATCGTTAGGCATAGCGTTTGATTTAAGCCCGGTAGAGCTTGAAATGGTTTTTTGGGTCACGGCTTCGGCCGGCGCGCTCATGCCAGGAGCCGATCAGATGCTGGACTATATTAACCAAAAAGGAATGCGCAGTGCGGTTATTAGCAATTTGGTATGGTCGGGCGAGGCCTTATCCAGAAGGCTGCGCCGCTTGCTGCCCCGGCATTCCTTTGAATTCATTATGACATCGAGCGATTACTTTCTGCGTAAGCCTCATGCGCTTCTTTTTGAAATCGCGCTGCAAAAAGCAGACCTGCGCGCCGATCAGGTGTGGTATTGCGGCGATAATCCCCGGGTCGATGTCGAGGGAGCCGCGCGGGCGGGCCTTTTTCCCGTTTGGTACGACAATGGCACCGATCGGAAACAACCGCCGGGCCCCGCGCCGCAGTGCGCGCATTTACATATCCATGAATGGGGCGAACTGATCGCGCAGCTTGAGCGCATGCAAGGATAAAACTACCGTTAGCATTCTTGCAATCCTTTGAAAAGGAGATTATAATAACACCAAAGCCGCTCGGCCTAAGCGGTGCATTGAATGAATAAAGGAGAATACGCTTATGTTTCCCAAAATGAGACGAACCCTGCAGGTTTTACCCGAAGAAGTAACCAAGCAGATTTTGCAGCATAGTACCTCCGGTGTGCTGGCCGTAAGCGGTAACGACGGCTATCCCTATGCCGTGCCGCTTAGCTACGTATACGCCGACGGCAAGCTCTATTTTCACTGCGCGAAAACCGGACATAAAATAGAAGCCATTCGCCGCAGCGATAAAGCATCGTTTTGCGTGATTGATCAAGATTATGTACAGCCCGAAAAATTTACTACCTATTACCGCAGCGTAATCGCGTTTGGACGCATTCGCGTTTTAGAAACAGAAGAAGAAAAGCGCGCGGCGCTTAACCAGCTGGCGTTTAAATATGCGCCCATGCTCAGCGAGGAGGCAAGACAAGTCGGCATAGACCAAGACCTTGCTCCAGTTCTAGTGCTTGTCATGGAGATTGAGCATATAACGGGAAAAGAAGGCAAAGATTTAGCCGCGCAAAGAAGAAAAGAAAACGGTAAAGCATAAAGAGTAGTTAAAAAGCCCTATCGAATGGCTGGAACCATTCGATAAGGCTTTTTTTAGTGTCAACTTTAAAAATCAAGGTTGTTAACCGTACGCGGGAACGGAATTACGTCTCGAATATTGGTCATACCCGTCACATACATAATGAAGCGTTCGAAGCCTAAGCCAAATCCGCCGTGGCGCACACTGCCATAACGGCGAAGGTCTAAATACCAGCTGTAATCTTCGGGGCGCATGCCCAGCTCGCGAATGCGGTCTTCCAGTACAGTAAGGCGTTCTTCGCGCTGGCTACCGCCGCAGAGCTCGCCTACGCCAGGCACCAGCAGGTCGGCCGCGGCTACGGTTTTACCGTCGTCATTCAGGCGCATATAGAAAGCCTTGATTTCTTTGGGGTAATCAGTTACAAACACGGGCGTTCCTTCAAAAGCGACTTCTGTGAGGTAGCGCTCATGCTCCGTCTGCAGATCCACGCCCCATTCGGGTTTATATTCGAAAGTCTGACCGCTCTGCTGCAAAAGCTCTATGGCCTTGGTATAACTGCAGCGCACAAAGGTTTTGCTGACAATGTTTTGTAGACGGGTTAGAAGGGATTTGTCGACAAAGTTATTGAAGAAAGCCAGTTCTTCGCTAGCATGATCTAGCAGATACTGTACGACATACTTAAGCATATCTTCTTCCAGCTGCATAACGTCGGTTAAATCAGCGAAGCAGATTTCCGGCTCCATCATCCAGAACTCGGCGGCATGGCGCGGCGTGTTGCTGTTTTCGGCGCGAAATGTGGGGCCAAACGTATAGACATTGCGAAACGCCATAGCGAAAGTCTCTGCGTTGAGCTGACCGCTAACCGTTAGGTTTGCTTCTTTGCCGAAAAAGTCATGAGAATAATCAATGGAGCCATCGTCTTTTTGCGGAACTTGAGTCAGGTCCATGGTAGTTAAGTGAAACATTTCACCGGCGCCTTCACAATCGCTGCCGGTAATAATGGGGGTGTTGACGTAGACAAAGCCGCGTTCCTGGAAGAACTGATGAATCGCAAACGCTGCCAGCGAGCGTACGCGGAAAACAGCTTGAAATGTATTGGAACGGGGACGCAAATGAGCAATGGTACGCAAATACTCGAAAGAATGACGTTTCTTTTGCAGCGGAAAATCCGGCGTGGAAGCGCCTTCAATGGTAATTGAAGCGGCATGCAGCTCGAAAGGCTGTTTGGCCTGCGGCGTAAGCAATACTTTTCCTGTTATAATAAGGGAAGACCCTACGGGAAGATGACTGATTTCAGAAAAATTGGAAAGGTTAGACTCTTCATATACAATTTGCAGCGTATTAAAGCAGCTGCCGTCGTGTAGTACAATAAAGCCAAGCGATTTTGAGTCACGAATGCTGCGCACCCAGCCGCTTACAGTAATGGTTTGATCTGCATACTGCTGGGGCTGGTCAAACAGGTCTCGAATTAAAACACAGTCCATATAATAACCTCCAATTCAATGTGCGGCCGTTTACACGGCCAGCGTTGACAAAAATTCTGCCACCAGTTATAATGTGACAGTAAATTAAACTGTATTATATCATTTTGCCGTTTAAATGGCAAGAGAAAAAACCAAGAAGCATTATATTTGCTCGGTTTTCGGCCATACTAAAAATATAAATGTGTAAAGAAAGGAATTAACTATGAAAAAAACGCGAAAAGGTTTTGCCCTGTTATGCGGCCTTTTGCTTTCGCTGGGACTCATGAGCTGTAGTGAAAGTACAGAAATTTCACTACAAGAAGTACATGAGCAAATGAAAACGGCGTATGGGGAAAATTATTTGCCAAGCATGGCGTACGATTCTCAGGTGCTCGAAACCATTTATGGTATTCAGCCTGGATGGGTGGAAGAATTTATAGCGGAAGGACCGGCGATTAGCGTACAGGTCGATACGTTTATTGCGATTAAAGCCACGCAGGGAAATGCGCAGCAGGTGAAAGACGCTTTGGAGACTTATCGTACCGAATCGATTGAAACAAATTTTAACTATCCTATGAATCTGCCGAAAATTGAGCAGTCGCAGGTGGTTCAGATAGGGGATTACGTGTTTTATTTAATGCTGGGCGCGTATTATGAAGGCGACAGCGCCGAGGAAGAAGCGGAGTTTTATCAGCAACAAACGCAAATAGGGCTAGATGTACTCCAGCAATATGAATAAAGAAGCGTATGCTGCCGTTAGCCGTGCATGGGTTTACTTCCCTATGTATGGTTAACGGCAGATATTTTTTTGCGCTTCAAAGAAAATCGTATATTTTGTAACGAAAATATTGTAATTTTGTAAACATTAGCACTCACCCCTTTACAGTGCTAACAACTCGTGCTATACTATAGTTGTTCAAAAGAAAAGGAACCACTTACAAGCGTTCCTTTTCAGAGGCAAAAACTGGTTGGGGCTTCCCGGCCGGATCAATCAATAGCATGAATGGAGGAATGACTTATGTTACCGAGTATTTTCAGTGAAAACTTGTTTGACGATTTCTTTGACGATTTTGCGCTGGTTCCTATGCGGAATAAACAACACAATCCTCTATATGGAAAACATGCAAAAAACCTAATGAGGACCGATATTCGAGAGACCGACACAACGTATGAAATTGATGTAGATTTGCCGGGCTTTAAGAAAGACGAAATTGGTGTTGATCTGAAAGAAGGCTATTTGACAATTAGTGCCGCGAAAGGTCTGGACAAAGACGAAAAAGACAAAGAGGGCCGGTACATTCGTCAGGAGCGGTATGCGGGCGCTTGCAGCCGAAGCTTTTATGTAGGCGAAGTAGAACCGAAAGACATAACTGCGAAATACGAAGACGGCATTTTGAAAATCTCTATGCCCAAACAAGAGCAGAAAAAACTGGAAAAAACGTCCAGCATTACCATTGAGTAAATATGTAAGGTGGCGGTGCAGCCGGAAAGCTGCACCGCCACTTTGCGTTGTCAGGCTACGAACCGCCTCCTACTCATTTTTATACCTGCGAGCCATTCTTCAACAATTCTGAATTGGGTATCCTGTGTCATGACAGTCAAATTGGCGAATCACTCTGCAAGGATTGCCAACCGCAACACTGTTTTCAGGAATTGAACGTGTAACGACACTGCCTGCTCCAATAACGCTATTTTTTCCAATGGTAACGCCCGGAAGTATAATACAGCCCCCGCCAATCCAAACATTATCTTGTATTTTAACGGGGAGTGCGAATGTTTTGAAAAAACTTTCAGTCCCTTTGGTATTTTTAAAAATCAAGCGCTCTTGCGGTAATACAGGGTGAGAAGATGTGTAAATTTGTACATTGGAAGCGATTAACACGTAGTTGCCTATTGTTATTTCTTTGTTATCCACAAAGGTGCAATTCATATTGATAATCACATTATTTCCAATATGAATATTTTTCCCGCGGTCACAATGAAGTGGGGTATCAATCGTAACATTTTCTCCTATGCTGCCAAACAATTCGCTTAAAATTTGCTTCCTTTTTTGTTTGTCATTATAGTCAGTTAAATAATATGCTCTTGTCAATTCTCTTGCACGAGCAATAATGGAGAGTGTTTCAGGCTCGGCCGTTTCCCAAAAGTCTTCCTTTGTGTAATACATATAAATCCTCCTAATAGTATTTCTTTATTAAAAATATAAAGAAAACCACGTCGTATTTCTGTGTCATTTCGGACGATTTATATTAGTATCCTGCCATTTTTTGCGGTATTCTATAGGCGTACAGTTCATGCAACCTTTAAAAATATTGCTGAAATAACTGCCGTCGCCTAATCCGCACGCAAGCCCAATATCTGCGACCGTACCCTGAGTATTGGCAAGCAATCTACATGCTTCCTGTAAGCGACAACTCCTAATATAGTCTGTTGGCGTAGTATGTAGATAGGTTCGAAACAGTCTAAAGCATTCACGTTCACTTAAATATGCTTCTCTTGCGAGATCAGAAATAGAAATTTTTTCTGTATAATGCTCGTGAATATAAATCATCATCGCTTTCAGTCGTTCGTCATTTTTATCAGATGAACTGTTTTTATGAAGCTGCTCAGAAAGTAAATCAAAAAGTATGAGCCATGCTTTTGATAGGATCTCCCGTATTTTTATTTCGTAACCAATGTCTTTATCGGATATTTTGAAGGCGCCGCTTATCAAATGCAGTATTTCATTGTGTTACCGATAGTAATCTCAATCACACAGGGATTTACCTCTATTCCAAAGGCAAAATCATGATTCATTTGACCTTTGACTATAAAACCGATGAAAAATGCACCACACCGGGCCAATATTTGAAGTATCA
>CALWPV010000006.1 GCA_944383515.1 uncultured Clostridia bacterium | reverse complement strand
GTGTTTGGCTGCGGCGGCGACCGCGATAACAAAAAGCGCCCCATTATGGGCGAGATTGCCGGACGCCTCAGCCAGTATGCCATTATCACCTCAGACAATCCCCGGACCGAAAACCCCGATCAGATTATTGCGGAAATTGAAGCGGGGCTGGCGCCCACTCACTGCCCGTATGCAACAATATCCGATCGCCGCCAGGCCATTGCGCAGGCCATTGCCATGGCGCAGCCGGAGGACACTGTCGTAGTTGCCGGCAAAGGCCATGAGGATTATCAGATCATCGGCCGCGAAAAAATCCACCTGGACGATCGCGAAGAAGTACAAAAAGCACTGCAAACACGCAGCCAAATATCAGAATAAGGGAATGAGCCTATGAAACCAATGACCATTCAGCAAATCATACAGGCAACCGGCGCCAGAGCAGCGGGCGCGGCCCGCAAGGAAGACCTGGCGCGCTGCATTAACCATATCGTGCGGGACTCCCGCGAAGTGACAGAGGGCAGCCTGTTTGTTGCCATTGCCGGCGAAAATGTAGACGGACACCGATTTATTGAAACGGCCTGGCAGCAGGGCGCAGTGGCCGTACTGGCTAAGGAGCATAATGCTCTGGCCGAGGCGGCGGCCATACCGCCGGGCCGCACTGTATTATGGGTACCGGACCCGGTACTGGCCATGGGCCAGATTGCGCACGCATACCGTCTGAGCATGGGAGCCTGCTGCATAGCGATTACGGGCAGCGTAGGCAAAACCTCCTGTAAGGATATGGTAGCAGCCGCGCTTTCCGGCGCGCGCCGGACGATTAAAACACAGGCTAACTTTAATAATCACATCGGCGTGCCGCTTACGCTGTTTCAAATAGAGGAAGATACGCAGGCCGCGGTGGTTGAAATGGGCATGAACCATTTCGGGGAAATTGACTATTTGGCTTCGCTGACAGAACCAGAGTATGGCATTATTACGAATATCGGGCTGTCTCATATTGAGAATTTGGGCTCGCAAGAGGGTATTTTGCAGGCCAAACTGGAGATGGTGCCCCATATAAAGCAAGCGGGAACGCTGTTTTTAAATGGCGACGATCCGCTGCTATACGGAATGAAAGAGGCCCTGCCGGTACAGACCGAGTATTTTGGGTTTGAAGCGCATAATCAGGCGCGGGTGCTGAGCGCGGAGCTAAACGAGCAGGCGCAGCTGCATGTGCAAATTGAATATCGCGGCGAGGTTTACGATTTTGTACTGCGCACCATGGGGCGGCATATGGCGTATAACGCGCTGCCGGCCATTATGACGGCCGTGCATTTGGGGCTGACGCATGAAGAGATTGTGCAAGGGCTGGAGCAGTATGTGCCAACGCCGCACCGGCTGGAGATTATCCGTACGCAAAGCTACCTGCTGATTGACGATACCTATAATGCGAATCCGGTGTCGATGCAGGGGGCGCTGGAGGCCATGGACAGCATTCCCTCGGCGCAGCGCCGCGTTGCGATTCTGGGCGATATGTTTGAGCTTGGCGATTTTGCCAGGCAGGGGCATGAGCAGATCGGACGGTATGTAGCCCAAAACTCTAAAGTTAATGTGCTGATTGCCTGCGGCAGCGCCGCGCGCTGGATATATGAAGCGGCGAAGGGCCGAGAGGAGTCGCTGCGCTGCTATTATTTTGAAGACGTACCGACAATGGAAAAAAATCTTTTTACTATTTTGCGAAAAGATGATATAATACTGCTCAAAGCTTCGCACGGCATGGCTTTTTCTGCCGTTTGCGATCAGCTGGCAAAGCACCAATGAGAGAGGCAGGAGGAATCTGATTATGACGACCATGGAGACCGCTATTTTTCCGGCGCTGATTGCATTTGTAATGGCACTGATTTGTTGCCCTATTTTAATTCCCATGCTCAGCCGCTTGAAATTTGGTCAGTATATTCGCGAAGAAGGGCCCAAATCACACCAGAAAAAAGCGGGAACCCCAACCATGGGAGGAATCGCGATTATTCTTTGCATGGTAGTAGGCTGTGTATTTTTTGCCGGGCAGTATCCCCAGGTACTGCCGGTGCTTCTGGTGACGGTTGGTTTTGGCCTGGTGGGCTTTATTGACGATTTTATTAAAGTTGTCATGAAACATAATGAAGGGCTGAACCCCAAACAGAAATTTGCGCTTCAGATTTTGGTTTCGGCGCTATTTGCTTATTACTTATACCGCATTGGCATGCCCACGGAAGTTACGTTCCATATTTTTGGCGGGTTTACCTTGCAGCTAGGGTGGTTTTACTACGTCTTTGTTATTTTTGTTATGGTGGCAATGACTAACGGCACCAATTTTACCGATGGTCTCGACGGGCTGGCCGCCAGTGTTACCGTGATTGTGGCTGTGTTTTTTGCCGTTGTTGCCTGGGGAGAGGGCAGCACTGCGCTTCCGGCTGCGTCGGCGGCCGTAGGCAGCCTGCTGGGCTTTTTGCTGTTTAATACGTATCCTGCCAAGGTTTTTATGGGCGATACCGGATCGCTCGCTCTGGGCGGATTTGTTACGGCTATGGCCTTTATGCTTCAAATGCCTATGATTTTGGTGATTGTGGGATTTGTGTATTTGGCCGAGGTTGTTTCGGTTATTTTACAGGTTGGCTATTTTAAGCTGACTCATGGTAAACGTTTATTCAGAATGGCGCCCATTCACCACCACTTTGAGCTGGGGGGCTGGGCCGAGACCAAAGTAGTAGCGGTATTTTCTATTGTAACAGCCATTCTCTGTTTGCTGGCGCTGCTACTGATACAATAATAAATGGAGATTAAAATGAAGTTAAGCGGAAAGAAAGTCATGGCGGTAGGGATGGCAAAAAGCGGCATAGCGGCAGCGCAGCTCTGCCACCGTTATGGGGCCGTGGTTACGCTCTACGACGCCAAGCCGGCAGAGGCGCTGGAAGACGCGCTGGCAGATTTGCAGGGCGAAGGGTATGAACGAATTTTAGGACGCGAGCCTTCCGAAGAAGAGCTCGCGCGGCAGGACTACCTGGTGCTGAGTCCGGGGGTTCCGGCCGATCTGCCTTTTGTTGAGCGTGCCAGAGCGTTAGGCGCTGCGGTGTGGGGCGAGGTAGAGCTGGCTAGTCATTTTTGCCAGAGTCCGGTGATTGGTATTACAGGAACCAACGGGAAAACGACAACAACAACGCTGGTCGGCGAAATTATGCGCGCTGCGTATCCGCCATCGCTGGTGGCCGGCAATATTGGCACCCCCATTTCACAGATTGTCGAGCAGACGCAGCCGGGCGGATATTTAACCATGGAGCTTTCCAGTTTTCAGCTGGAGACCATTCAGGACTTTCACCCGAAAATTGCGGCCATTTTAAACTTTACGCCGGATCATTTAAACCGGCATAAGACGTTTGAGAATTATGTCGCGGCTAAATGCCGGATTTATGAAAACCAAACGAGCGGCGACGTTTGCATATTCAATTACGACGACGCGCTTTGCCGCCAGAAAGGGCAGGAGCTGATGCGGCGGGCCGATGCGCCGCGCGTGGTTTATTTTAGCCATACGCAGGAAACGCCGGGCGGCGTTTGGACGCAGCATGGCTGTATTATGGCGCAGATAGAAGGCCTTGCGGTAGAAGTGCTGCCCATACAAAATATGCAGATTTTTGGACCTCATAACGAGGAGAACGCGATGGCGGCTGTAGCTTGCGCGCTGGCTGCCGGTGTGCCGCTGCCCGTACTTCGAGAGCAGCTGCAAGCGTTTCGCGGCGTGGCGCACCGCATTGAACCGGTGGGCACGGTAGACGGGGTTCGGTATTATAATGACTCTAAAGCAACCAATCCGGACGCGGCCATAAAAGGACTGCTGGCGATGCCGTCAAAGTACACCGTTTTAATTGGCGGCGGCTACGATAAAGGAACGCCGTATGACAAGTGGTGTCAGCTATTTAACGGAAGGGTGCGGCGGCTTATTCTGCTGGGCGCTACGCAGCAAGATATTTATGACTGTGCGGTGCGGCAGGGGTATTCGGCGGAAAACATTGACCGGGTACAGTCGCTGGAAGAGGCCGTTCAAAAGGCGGCAGAGGCCGCGCAGCCCGGCGACAGCGTATTGCTTTCACCGGCCTGCGCCAGCTGGGGTATGTTTGATAATTATGAGCAGCGGGGCGATCAGTTCCGCGCGTTAGTACAAGACAGGATGACGCAGAGGAGGTAAGGAGTTTGGCAAAACGAAGCGCTAGACAACGGAAGACGCGAAGCAGCCGGTCGGGAGCAAGCTCAAACGAAAACGTTAGGCCGCTGCGCAGCGAAGATTTTAATCGCCGTCCGGCTACGCAGAGAGATTATACCTTTTCTTCTTTTTTCGAAGACGAAGATTCATACGCACAGGAACGGGCGTATGCCCGTTCGAGAAGCAGCAGCCAGGGGCGCAGCGCTTCTCGCAGTACCGGAGCAGTGCGCGGGCGCCGGAGCGGCGCGATAATACAAAAAAAGACAACCTCCAAAGCACGCGCCTTTGCTTTGCCGCAGCGGGAAGAAAGTGATTTTACCATTATTGCCTGTGTGATTATGCTTTCTGTCATTGGTCTGATTATGGTAACCAGTGCCAGTTATTATTATGCGTATACCCAGATGGGCAATAGCATGTACTTTTTCCGGCGTCAGCTCCTTTGGTTAATCGTTGGTTTGGCCGCCATGTTTGGAACCATGAAGCTGCCCTTCTTGAATTTACTCAATAAACCGGTTCTGTTAAAACGGGTGGCGCAAATTGTCTATGCTGTGAGTTTGCTTTGTTGTATTGCCGTATTGTTTTTCGGAAGTAATATTAACGGTTCCACACGCTGGCTCGATTTAGGCTTTTTAAGTTTTCAGCCGGCAGAGCTGGCAAAATTTGGCGTTGCGCTGTATATATCTGTTTTGGTAGAAGAGCACCAAAAGGATATTACCAAGGCCGAGGTCTTTGCGAAGTTATTTGTTGTGGTTTGTATTCCTACGGCTCTGGTAGCGTACCAGAATCTGTCCAGCGGTATTATTATTGCGGCGATTGGCATGATTATTATGTTTGTCGGCGGCGCGCGCTGGAAACACTTTTTCTGTATTGTGGGTCCTATTTTTGCTCTTATTGTGTTAGTGGTTGTACTGCCAATGCTCATTGACATTGAACGGCTGCCGCAGGCGTTGCAGGGCTTTATGCAGGAGTTTTTGTACCGTACAGAGCGGGTGCAGGCCTGGCTGGATCCTTTTGCTTACGCACAGGACGAGGGCTTTCAGACGGTTCAGTCCCTCTATGCGGTGGGCTCCGGCGGGTTGCTGGGAAGAGGACTGGGTCAGAGCATTCAAAAACTGGGCTTTATTCCCGAGGCGCATAACGATATTATTTTCTCCATTATTTGCGAGGAGCTGGGGTTATTTGGCGCCGGCATTGTGATTTTGCTCTTTGGTATTTTTGTTTGGCATGGAATTAAAATCAGCTTGTTTGCTCCGAATAAATTCACCTCGCTTCTGGCCGTCGGTATTGTCGGGCAGATCGGTTTGCAGGCAATTTTGAATATCGCGGTTAATACGAATAGTATTCCGGCAACGGGTATTACGCTGCCCTTTATCAGCTACGGCGGCTCTTCTATGCTGTTTCTTATGATTAGCGTAGGTATTCTCCTTAATATTTCCAGCTATACGCGAAAAACGTCGGCATCTTGATGGAACCTATGTGGCTCCTTGGCAATATCATAAAGTATATTGAACCCTTCGGAGGCGACAATGAACTATATAGAAGTTGAAGGCGGCCACCCACTGGCGGGCGAACTGGCCGTGCAGGGATCTAAGAACGCGGCGCTTCCTATGATGGCCGCGGCGCTGCTTACGCCCGGGCCGGTTACATTATACGGATGTCCACAAATTGAAGATGTTGATGTTATGTGTCAGCTCCTTTCTCATTTAGGAGCCCAGGTCAGTCGCAGAGGCGATCAAATTCAGATTCAGGCAAAGCGATTGCGTACCCGGGAGCTGCCGAAAGATCTGGTACACCGGATGCGGTCTTCCATTATGCTCATGGGGCCGCTGCTGGCCAGAACGGGCGGCGCGGAGCTATATTTTCCCGGAGGCTGCGTGATTGGCGCCAGACCCATTGATTTACATTTGGAAGGGTTAAGCCGGTTAGGGTATCAAATTATAGAAGAGGCCGACGGGCATTTACATGGGTTTCGGGGTATGGAGCCGCTGGAAGATCCGGGCGTACGCCGTATTCATTTGCGGTTTCCCAGTGTGGGCGCAACAGAAAATATTCTCATGGGCGCCGCGCTCAGCACGCGGCCGGTGATTTTGAGCGGCGCTGCCAAAGAACCCGAGGTCTGCGAGCTGGCGCGCATGCTGGTGCAGATGGGCGTAAAAATAGAAGGAATGGGTTCGGATCAGCTGATCATTCAAGGAGCCAGACATTTGCGCGGCGTTACCATGCGGGTTATGGGAGATCGCATTGTAACGGGAACGTATCTGGTGGCAGCGGCTGCCACGGGCGGGCATGTGAGCCTTACCAATGTAAGTCCACTGGACAACGGGGCTTTATTTACAGCGCTGGAGCAGATGGGCTGCCGGCTGGTTATTCATGAGCGGCAGCAGCGAGTGGAATTACAGGCGCCGGAGACGCTGCGGGCCACGGAGATCTGTACGGCGCCGCATCCGGGATTCGCAACAGATTTGCAGGCGATTACCATGGTGGGCATGACGCAGGCCGAAGGCGTGAGCCGAATGGAAGAAACAATTTTTGAAAATCGATTCCGGCATGTGGAAGCGCTCAGGCGTATGGGAGCGCGCATTCAGGTAAGCGGCGGCCGGGCTACGATCTATGGTAAAACGCAGCTAAAAGCCGATGAGCTGCAGGCAACCGATCTCAGAGCCGGCGCTGCCATGATTATTGCAGCGCTTTGCGCGCAGGGCCGAAGCCGAATTTACCACTTAGAGCATGTACGACGCGGATACGAGAATATTGCCGCCGATCTTGGCGCCCTTGGCGCCGTAATAATTACAAAAGACTAAAAACTACATTAAATAGCAAACTAATAAAAACAAAGCTGCGCAGGGAGGAAACGAATGGCAAGAGTACTGAAGATACAAAACGGCTATCGGCCGCCGAAGAAGAGTCATAAGAAGGTATGGCTGATTGTGGCGGGCGTAGTGCTTTTGATTTTACTTCTGCTGAATAGCAGCTTGTTTTCGGTGCGTTCGGTTGTAGTAGAGGGCAATGCGCGGGTAAGCCGCGAAGAGATTATGGAAGATCTGGATTTGGAGCTGGGCACGAATCTGTTTCGCTATATGATTTCGCACTGGAATGACGATCCGCGGGTGGATCCGCGCCTGAGCTCGGTGGATATTTATGTGCAGTGGCCTTCTTCTGTGCGCATTGTGGTAAGTGAAAGTCTGACAATTGGGTATGTTTATTTTCAGGGAACGTATCTCTGTATTGACCGCAATGGGTATGTAGCTACCAGTACCTATACGCTGGACGAAGATTTACCGATTATTCAGGGAATTGAAGTGGGAAGTTTTTCGCTGGGTGAGTCGCTTGACACGCAGGATACCGAGCGGTATGAAGCGGTGGTTACGATTGGCACAATTTTACAAAAACATGATCTGAGCACAACGGTAAGCGAGATCAATATTCGCAGTTTAGACGATATTATTTTGTATACGGATAAACTGGAGATTCATTGTGGTACAATAGAGGATATTGAACAAAAGATTAGCGTCATTCGCAGCGTGCTGGATAATCCCAATGTTCCCAGCGGCGTGATGCATATTGAGAGTCTGGATCAGCAGGTTTATATTGAGCCGACGACTCAGGCGGATACGGATTCTTCCGCGGCGACGAGTTAAATCGACGGCGTAAGCGGCGAAACGAGTCGAGCGAAGGGCGCAAAAAAGGAAAAATGAAAACAATATGTAAAAAACCACAGAAATTGCTTGATTTCTCAGAAAAAAAAGATTATGATATACGTGGTTAGACTCCCAAAAGTGATGCATAAAAGATGACGCAGCGGGGAGCATCTTAAGAGGAGGACAAAGAATGTTAGAGTTTGACGATACGATGAATGAGCAAACCAGCGCGAAAATAAAAGTAGTTGGCGTTGGCGGTGGTGGCAATAACGCTGTAGAGAGAATGATTGAAGACGGCCTGCAGGGCGCGGAATTTCTAATTATTAATACCGATAAACAAGTGCTGGTAAGAGGCAAGGCTGAAAATAAATTATTGATTGGTGAGAAACTGACACGGGGATTAGGCGCCGGCGCTAATCCTGAGATTGGTCAGAAAGCAGCACTGGAAAGTGAAGAAGCGATTCGCAAAGCGATTGAAGGCAGCGATATGGTCTTTGTTACCGCCGGTATGGGTGGTGGCACGGGTACCGGCGCCGCTCCGGTAGTCGCTGGCATCGCGAAAAAAATGGGTATTTTGACGGTGGGCGTTGTGACCAAACCGTTCCGGTTTGAGGGCGCTAAGAAAATGCGCTCCGCAATGGGCGGTATTGAAGAGCTGAGTAAAAATGTAGATACGTTAATTACCATTTCTAATGATCGTCTGTTAGACGTAGCCGATAAAAAAACGACCATGATCGAAGCGTTCCATATGGCAGACGACGTTCTGCGTCAGGGCGTACAGGGTATTTCGGACTTGATTTATCGTCCGGGCCTGATCAACCTTGACTTTGCCGATGTAAGAACGATTATGCGCGATAAAGGTTTGGCGCATATGGGTATTGGCCGTGCGCAGGGTGAAGACAAATCCCGGAAGGCGGCGGAAGCGGCTATTTCTTCTCCGCTGCTGGATACCAGCATTAGCGGCGCGAAAGGCGTTTTGGTTAATGTATGCGGCGGTCCCGATATGACGCTGTATGAATTCGATGCCGTGTCCGATATTATTAACAAGCTGGCTGATCCCGAAGCGGAGATTATTGTGGGTACTTCTACCGACGAAACGCTGGAAGACGAGATCATTGTTACGGTTATTGCTACCGATTTCGGCGCTTCCAAACCGGAGGAAAAGCCGGATGACGAAGAACATGCGGTAGAGATTACTTCCAGCGAGTTTAAGCCGATTAAACCGGCGGAAGAGCCCTATTCTCGCAGCAGCTATAGCAGCAATACCAGCTACTCCAATAGTAATTATAGCAGCAATCATAATTACAGCGGCAGCTCTTATGGTCAGTCTGATTATAGCCGCTCGCAGTCTTCCTATCGGCAAGAGCGCGAGAATAGCAATAGCGACGCCTCTCAGGAGGGCGATATGGACGTACCGATCGATATCCCCGGGTTCCTGCAAAGACGGAAAAGAAGATAATTATGGATAGCGACGGGAAGGGCGGACATGATGTAACCTCCTTTTCTCTCAGGTTTGACCCTTCCATTTTGAATGGCAAGCAGCCTTTTGTCTTAGCGACAAAGGCTGCTTGTTTTTTTGCTAAAAAAAGCGAAAATAGCTTGCACCAAATGACAAATTTATTGGGAGGCTTGTGTTATGATACGGAGGAAGAGGTGAAGGTTATGGAACATACTCTGTATCTGGATGTGTATTTTTTGGTTAACTTTCTCTGTAACAGCCTGATTTTGCGTTTATCCATGCATCCGTACCGCCTGTCTGGCCGCAGGATTGCGGCAGCCGGGGCGCTGGGCGCGCTGGGAGCTTGCCTCTGGGAACTACTGGCGCTCGGCGAATGGCTGAGGCCGTTTACGGCTCTGGCTCTGGCGGCGCTTATGGTGGGCGTTTGTCTAGGGAGAAGGCCGTTAAAGCAATATGGCAGGCACCTAGTTGTGCTGTATGTGTATGGTTTTTTACTGGCCGGAGTTATACCGTTTATCAGCCGTTACTTTTCTTTATGGCTGATTGCCGTTGTTTTGTCATATGGCATGCTTAAGGCGGCGTTACAATGGATAAAGCAAAAAGAGAAGCTGGTCGATGTCGAACTGGTGCTGGGAGAAGGAAAGCAGAGAGTTTGTCTCCATATGAAAGGCCTTATCGACACGGGTCACAGCCTAAAAGAGCCTATTACGCAAAAACCGGTGCTTATTATGCGTCAGGAGAGCCTGCCGGTAAAACCAAAGCAGACGATGCCCATTTATTACCAAACAGTACAGGGCGACGGCATAATGGAAGGAATTTGGCCCATTTCGGTGCAAGTGGACCAGATGGTATTTAAAAACCGGGAAATTGTAATTGGACTGGCTAAGGACTGGAAAGCAGAAGGATATCAGGTTCTTGTGCCAGCCTATTTATGGACGGACGGAAAGGAGCTTATCGCATGAAACAAACAAAAAACGAAAAATCAACCAAGCAGGCCGTGGCGGCATGGATTTTCTGGGCCGGAAAAATTCGGCAGTGGCTGCGCCGGCATACGGCAGACTCGGAGGGCGTGTATTACATAGGCGGCAGCGATGTGCTGCCAGCGCCTTTAACGCCGGAAGAGGAAAAATACTATTTGCACCACTTGCACGACGAAGAGCCGGAAGGAAAGAAAGCAAGGGACGTTCTGATTGAGCATAACCTGCGTCTGGTTGTCTATATCGCCAAGAAATTTGAAAACACCGGCATTATGGTGGAAGATCTGATTTCCATTGGCACCATTGGGCTCATGAAGGCGATAGGTACCTTTAATCCGGAAAAAAATATTAAGCTGGCTACGTATGCCTCGCGGTGTATTGAAAATGAAATTTTAATGTACCTTAGACGCAATCAAAAAACGAGGCAGGAAATTTCTATTGACGAGCCGCTGAATATGGATGTAGACGGAAACGAACTGCTTTTATCGGATATTCTGGGGACGGAGGGCGACGTTATTTCTAAAGGGCTGGAAGAGGAAATTGATCACCGCCTGCTGCGGGAATCGCTGAAAGTGCTGGGGAGGCGCGAGCGAGCCATTGTACAGCTGCGCTTTGGCCTAGGCTGCGACGGACAGGAGAAAACGCAGAAGGAAGTAGCTGATTTAATGGGCATTTCGCAATCGTATATCTCGCGCCTAGAAAAGAAAATTATGAAGCGGCTCTACAAAGAAATGAGGCGCATGCTGTAGAGAAACCGAAGAGGCGTAGAGCCGCTCCTTCATTATAGGTATTTACGCATCTGGCGCAGCGCGTTTTTTTCAATACGGGAAACCTGCGCCTGACTAATACCAATTTCGTTGGACACTTCCATTTGCGTACGTCCCTGGAAAAAACGCAGATGCAAGATTTTTTGCTCTCGGGGAGACAGCTTTTCCATAGCTTCGTCTAAAGACAAACTTTGCAGCCACTGTTCGTGGCTGTTTTTTTCGTCGCGGATTTGGTCCATAACGTAGAGCGCGTCGCCGTCTTCGTGGAAAATGGGTTCGTACAGCGAAATAGGATCTTGAATCGCGTCGAGCGCCAGCACTACGTCTTCTTTAGGCAGCTGCATAGCCTGAGCAATTTCCTCCAGGCGCGGCTCCATGCCTTTTTGCCGCGTGAGCTCTTCCCGCACGCGTAGCGCATGATATGCCGTATCGCGCAGGGAACGGCTCACACGAATCGCATTATAATCCCGCAGAAAGCGGCGCAGTTCTCCTAAAATCATGGGAACCGCATACGTGGAAAATTTAACCTGCTGATTCAGGTCAAAATTGTCCGTCGCTTTAATTAAGCCCACGCAGCCGACCTGAAACAGATCGTCGGCCTGCTCGCCCCGGCCGCTAAACCGCTGGATAATGCTGAGCACCAGACGTAAATTGCCTTCAATAAATACTTGGCGCGCCTTTGGATCCCCCTGTTTGATTTTTTGCAGTAGCTCCCGCTTTTCTTCATGCGATAAAACGGGAAGTTTAGCGGTGTTCACGCCGCAGATTTCAACTTTATTCATTTTAATCCTCCATTCCGAAGCGCTTTAGCGCGAAGGTCGCGGCGCAAATTTCAAATTTGCGCCTGCGAAGGAAGCTATTTGTGACGCTTCGGCACAAATAGCCGTGTGAAAAATCAGCTATTCGAGCT
>CALWPV010000005.1 GCA_944383515.1 uncultured Clostridia bacterium | reverse complement strand
CGAAACCAGATCGGCGGTAATGGGAATCATACTGCTACCACCCTTCCTTCGGCCTGCGCCTGGTAGGCGGCTTCGGCCACTTTTTGCACCCAAATGCCGTCGGCCAGGGTTACAGGGGGCTCCGTGCCTTTCAGCACGGCCTCGGAAAAGGCTTCGATTTCTTTTTGGTACAGGTTGGTAAAATCTTCGCGCAGCGTATACGAGCCCCGGCGGCCTTCGGCGTCGATAGACAGCGTGAGGGCCCGGCCCTGCTCCACCTGGCCAATGCTGCCCTGCACAAGAATGGTGCCGCGCGTCCCATACACTTCCAGCAGATTGCCGCCCGGCGCGCTATGCGCATTAAACGCGCCGTCGATATACGCTACCGCGCCGTTTTCCAGCTGCAGCAGCAAATTGCACATGTCGTCTACGTCATACGAGAATGTGCGCGTATTGGTAAAGCCCGTTACCCGGCGGGTTCGGCTTCCCGTAATATACTCGATCAGATCAATATTATGAATGCCTACGTCCATGAGCGCGCCGCCGCCGGAAAGCCGCTTCTCTTGCCGCCAGCAGTTTTCCATAGCGGGATACCAGAAAATCTGCTGCGCGCGGGCCGAGACCACCTGCCCCAGCGCGCCGCTTTGGATCAGCTGCCGGATCTGTTGGTGGAACGTATGAAACCGCATCATAAATCCCACCCCCACGGGCACGCCGGCCTGCCTAGCCGCGCTTTGCATGGTCAAACACTCCGCCACGGTGCGGCCCGCCGGCTTTTCTACCAGCACCGGCAGCCCCGCGGCCAGCGCCATGAGCACCTGCTCCTCATGCGCATAAACCGGCGAAGCAATATACACCGCCTCCACCTGCGGATCTTGCATAAGCTCAGCCGCGCTCGTATAGGCGCGTCCGCCGTAGGTCTGCGCCAGGCTGCCGGCCATGTCCGGCTTCGGATCCATCACCGCGGCCAGCTCGGCGTTTTGCGCCAGCGCCAAACCCGGAATGGTCCGCGTACGGGCAATACCGCCCGCACCAATCACACCCCATTTCAGTTTCTTCATACTTCGGGATCTCCTTCGTCTTCGTTACCTAAATAAATGCCGGGATTACCTCCGCGATACCACTCGCTAATGGCCCGGCGCAGCCGGGAAGGATATAGCGGCTCCTGCTCTAGGGTATCTAAGGGAATCCAAGCGGTGCCCACCTGGTTCACGTCGCCTTGGTGAGCCACGCCAATCGCTTCGCCTTCAATCTCGCAGTGGAATACGAGGTCCACGCGGTGCGCCGCCGATTTTTTGCCTTCAATGACAAACGCCAGCTCGGTGGCCCGCACGAGCATGCCGGTCTCTTCGGCCACTTCGCGGCGCACGGCCTCGGGCAGGGTCTCGCCCGGTTTTTGACCGCCGCCCGGCATAATATAAAATGTACCGTCGGAGTCTTCGAGCTCGATAACCAGCATGGTACCGTCTCTGACAACCAGTCCTTTTCCGGCGTTACGAATGGTCCTTTTCCACGCCGCGCGTGCGGCTTCTAAGCTGGGCAGGCGCTGGGCGCGGTCGTCAATTTTGGTGAGGCGCACCATGTAATTGAGCTTTTCGTCGGGCTGGTTTTCTTGCAGCGCCTGCGCTACGGCCCCGAGGGTGTATACGTTGGTGACTTCGTCAATGAGGGCGCCTTTTTCGTATTCTTCGGGAGACATGAAGCGTGTAGACCCCCAGAGGCGCCCCATGGTATTGTGGTAGGGTTTGCGCTGGAAGCAGTCGATATCGCAGATATAGGTGCGGCGGCTTTCGGGATCGTATAAAATGCTGCCGTCGTAAAAATCGATGGCGACGTAGCCCATGCGGTTGGTGTAGGCCAAAAAGTCGAGCACGGTCTCAAAGACGCTGTGGCGCGTTTCAATGGGAAGCGCCATGAACTCGGCGTGCTGCTGCGGATACATGCGCCCCATGCATATGGCGTCTACCCATTCAAATACCATATAGAAGGCCTGGCTGGTTTCGCCCTCTTCTATAAAGGGAACCAGCGCGGGGTGCCGCAGAGTTTGGTAAATGGGCACGGTGGCTTTGAGGTTATCTATGGCTTCCTGCGGCGTTATGACGGCACGCAGGGTTTTGGCGCCGGCTACCTTAATGAAATAGCGCCTTCCGTCTTTTTCGGTGCCGAAGCAAATGTTGCCGGAGTCTTGGTCGTCAAGCACTTTAAAGACCTGGCCGTAGGGCTCCAAAAACGAGAAGTCAAAGGGTTCTAAGAGCTGAAACGAAATACCGTTTACCGTTTGCTGCATTATGAAAACCTCCTTTTTACAGTTCTGCCAACATATCGGCGGGGTTGTCCGCCGCTTTCACTTTACCAAAGGCTTTACAAATGGTTCCTTCTTCGTCAATCAGGTAGGTGGTGCGCACGGTGCCCATGACTTTTTTACCGTACATGGTTTTTTCTTTCCAGACATCGTACAGCTCCAGCGCCACATGCTCCGGATCGGCTAATAAAATGAAAGGCAGCTGATATTTTTCGGCAAAGTTATGGTGTGCTTTCACGGTGTCTTTGCTAATACCGATCACCTGCGCGCCTTTTTCCCGAAACTGCGGGTACAGCTCGCCAAAGCCGCAGGCCTGTTTGGTACAGCCCGCCGTGTTATCTTTGCTGTAGAAGTACAAAACAACCTTTTGTCCCCGGAAATCCGATAACGAAACCGCATTGCCGTTTTGATCGGGCAAAGTGAAATTGGGGGCCTTGGTTCCCACTGAAAGCATAAGAGAGTCCTCCCTTCTTATCCGTGATTTACGTTTTATAATACTATTGTAGCATGCTTTTTTCTCTTTTCCAAGTCCTGATCTAAGAGATACAGCGCCGGCATTATTTGCTACTGCCGATCCCGCTTTTTATCGAGCCCGACGCGGTCCTCGCGGTGGCGCGTTTTTCGCTGCTCCACAGTGTCAAAGATAATGGAAAAATCGTAGTCGTCCGGATACAGCTCGCTGGCCGGCGCGATCAGCTTAACGCGCTTATACGACAGAGTGCGCCTGCGTCCCTGCACCACCACGATCAGCCGGCCCTCTTCGTCTTCCGGCTGAAACACAATGCCCACTTTCTTTTCCGGATATACCATAACGCTGTCGCCCACGGAAAACCGAGCCTCATGCCTCTGCAGCGCCTTTTGCCGCTGCAGCCTCGGCCCGCCCTTAGCGGCCTGCTTCGCCTTTTTGGCGCTTTGCGCCGCCCTCTCCGCTTCTCCGTACGCGGCCTGCCGGGCGCGGCTCAGCAGCGCGGGCGCAAAGCCTAGTCGCGCCGCAATGTGAAGCGCGCAGCTTTCACCCGCCAGCCCCATTTCCAGCCGGTACAGCGGCCGCAGCGACTCACGGTCGAACGCCATGCGCGCATTCATAACGCCCTCGGCGCGCTCCGCAAAGCTCTTCACCTCGGGGTAATGCGTCGTAACCAAAAACAGACAGCCGCTGGCCGCCAGCTCTTCCAAAATGGCAATCGCCAGCCCCATGCCCTCCGCAGGATCCGTGCCCGATCCTAGCTCGTCCAGCAGAACCAAGCTCTGATCGTTAACCTGATCTAAAATACGCTTTACATTGGTCATATGCGCCGAAAACGTGGACAGATTTTCCGCAATGCTCTGGCCGTCACCAATGTCACATAAATATTGGCTATTCATGCACAGGTACGTCCCCTCGGCGGCCGGCACATGCAAACCGCACTGCGCCATTAAACAAAGAAGCCCCACCGTCTTCAGCGCCACCGTTTTACCCCCTGTATTCGGGCCCGTAATCGTAATGCCACGCACGCCGCCATCCATCGTCAAATCCAGCGGAACGCATTTTTCGCGCGGCAATAACGGATGTCTGCCTCCGCGAATGTCAAGGCGCCTTTCCACGCCAATTTTGGGCGCGCACGCGCCAAGAGCCTGGCTTAATCTACCTTTCGCGAAAATAAAATCAAGATCTTCCATAATTTGCTGGTTGGCGCGAATCACATCGGCCTGCTGCGCCACGGCGTCAGAAAGGGTGTATAAAATGCGCAGCACTTCATTTTCTTCTTCTACACGCAGCGACAGAATTTCTTCGGTCATTTCCTGCACGGCCGCTGGCTCGATAAAACACGTGCTGCCGCTGGCAGAGTAATCAATGACCGTGCCGGCCATGCGGCTTTTCAGCTCGCGTTTAATGGGCAGCGCGTAGTGGCCGTTACGCTGCACGGGATAGGCGTCGCTGCAAATATCGCGATTGGCCCGCAGCAAATTGGTGAGCTTTTGCTGCACCTTTTCTTCCATGCGCTCAATATCGCGGCGCAGATCATAGAGCCAGGGCGAGGCCTTATCCTGCACCTGGTCGCCGTGAATAGCGTCAGTAATCTCGTTTTGCAGACTTCCGGCTTCTTGCAGACCGGCCGCATACGAGGCCATGACCGTGTCACTGCTGCCGGCGCGTTTTAAATAACTGGCCATGCGCTGGCAGGCGGTCAGAAATCCGGCAATGGCCATAAACTGACTGGTAGTGAGCATGCCGCCGGCCACGCTTAGGGTAAGGATTTTGTCAATTTCCGGCATGGCTGTGAGGGGCGGCGTGCCGTATTCGTCGAGGGTTCGGCGCGCCCGCGTGGTTTCTTCCAGCTGCGCGCGGCAAACCTCTTCTTTTAGGCTGGGCGAAAGTGCAGACAGCCTTGCTTTAGCGCCCTCGGACAAAGCGTAGTCTTCTAGCTGCGCTTTAATTTTGTCAAATTCTAAAATTGTTTCGGTGTTCATAGCCGTCTCCTTTTGTTTTTGATTCCAATACAAAAAAGCCCGCAGCACTACCTTTACACTGCGAGCTTGGAAAGCAAAACAAACCGTTTTACGGTATGAAAATACCTGGAAAGCGGTAAAAGGGCAGATTACGCCGGCGGTAAAGGTAATACAAGACTATTATTTAACCTCTACAATACTTGCCGACATAAACACCCTCCTTTAACTCTTCAATCGAATTGTAGTATACCAGAGGAAAAGGACTCTGTCAACAGAAAAAACGAGCCGTCCCCGGGCCGTGTAGGTTTACCATACATGTGTTATAGCTGAGAAGAAAGAAAGCTTGGGAAGCTGTGAAATTATCCCTGTGACTCCTTGTTGTTTGAGCATTAGGTATATTTCGCCTTCTTTTTATGCTAATAAAACGAAAAACAGGTATAGCGGATCCCCCTCAAAATGGCCATGATTGGCTGCCAAGGGAAGAAAATTCCCTGAATATTCTAGATCTGGAAGGATATGGGCCGGTTTTATACCTATACAGTTATTTTTTTGTTTTGCTGAGAGATACGTTCTCTCCCTAAGCCGCTCCCCCCGATCGGGGAGCGGCTTGGTCTTTATGGATTGGGGAACAGATACAGATTGAGTCCTTCTTCTGTAATTAACCAATGATCTCTTTTCACTAGTAAAGCGTCTCGCCCGCGAAGAATGCTTTGAATACCCATTTTTTCAGTATGGAAGTCTATTTCCAAAGTTTCTATTTCGCCCGTTTCTGTATTGAATTTGTAAACTATATCTGTTCCTTTCTGGCCAAAGTATTCATACGGCTTTGTATTATAATAATTGACCGCATATTCCATTCTTGGCTTTCCCATAAGCGCCTCTGCTTTACCATTCTCTACCTTACAAAGCATAGTATCAATAGACGAATTAGCAAGCCAGAAGTAATTGCCAAACACATAAAAGGTAGAACCATTCGTAATGTTGTATTCTTCCATTAGAGCACTGATTTCAATATCCTGCAGGCGCTGCATGTCTTCGTCATACTGGCACCAATAAATGTAAGGCCCCACAGTTGGCTGTTCAATCGTATACAAATACCCTCCGTCCTCCGCGAAACTCCGAATAGTTCTGTCTTCACCGGCTATTTCTTCCATATCGATCCGCCGTTTTACCTTGCCGCCAGAATCCAGCACCTCAATAAAAGCAAATCTCTTACCACTAGCGCTTTCCTCTGTTTCCAGGGCCCATATCTCATTTTTCCAGGTAATGAGTGGAATTATGCGCCGGGGATATTCGTTTTCACTAATAGCTTCCATTTTCATGCGGTCAAGATCGATACGATATAATACATTCTTCGTACCCAGATTTTCCACATCGTCGACTCCCTCATAGAAGTAAAGGGCATTATTCAGCACCGTCTGGTGCCCCGCATGCATGGCGAAATAGGGAATATAACCTATTTCTTCACGCTCTGAAGTAGCCAAATCATAAACATAATATGTGCAGTCCGCAGCGCCCACAAACGTATAGATTACCTTCGTACCATGAACAAATAGTAAGCTTTCAAACATTTGCTTTCCACCCATGGTCGCCGTATACATTTCGGTAACCTGTTTTGACGAAGAACAGGCCGTACAGAGCAATATACTCAGTGCCAAAACAAGAAATGTTTTACTACTATACCGTTTCATAATTTCTCGTATAATCCAATCATATTAGATGGTGATTGGATTTTCTCCTTTCTCCCAGGTTCTACTGGGTAATTCACCTCTTTTTAGCTTTTCACCGCATAAGCCCCATGTCCGCCCTACTATGTCCTAGAAAGTAATATCCATATTCCATTCTTTTATCTTTTAAATATCACACAACTGTCCTTTTGTCAATTGCCGGACAGTGTCAAGACAGTGTCAAGATGTTGTGGAGTTTTTTCTTGACAAACTCCAAGTGTTATTTTCTGACGGCTTTATTGTCTCTGATCTGAATATTCAGCTCGGAGACAGTCACCTCCAGGATGTTTCTTGCTGCCGTCTTGCAGTCTTCCAGCACTGCGCTGGAAAAGGAATCAATATCTAAAACGCCTCCGGAATATGCTTTTCTAATATCTTTCAGTAAAAAAAATGCAAAAATCATGTGCAACGCACTTGCAAATTAAAAGAATATTGATTATAATATAAATGCAAGCTAAGTAGTGAGAAAGGAGTGCTGAATATGGCTAAAGGAAATATGACGCTTAGAATTGAGCCAGAGCTGAAAGCACAGGCGGCAGCTCTCTTTAAGTCGCTTGGAATGGATTTGAGTACGGCAACAGGTATTTTTTATCGACAGGCACTTAGATGCCACGGATTGCCTTTCGAGGTTAAGCTTGATGAACCAAATACTGAAACCGTTGAAGCAATCAAGGAAGTAATGAAAATGAAGGCTGATCCTGACCTCGGCAAGACCTATTCCAATGTCGATCAGATGATGGAGGAGCTGCTCGCCGATGTATAAAATAAGACCAACCACAAAATTTCAAAAGGATTTGAAGCGCATGAAAAAGCGTGGCTTTGATATTTCTTTATTGACCGATGTTATTAAAAAGCTGGCTGCGGGATAACCGTTACCAGAGAAGAACAGGGATCACCAACTTTCCGGGGTTTATGTGGAATGTCGCGAATGCCATATTACGCCGGATTGGTTACTGATTTACGAAGTGGACGGGGACGAGTTGATTTTATATCTCATGCGGACGGGATCGCATAGCGACTTATTTTTTTAGCAACAAGCGCTGATATTTCTTTTTAAGTTAATCCTCCATTCCGAAGCGCTTTAGCGCGAAGGTCGCGGCGCAAATTTCAAATTTGCGCCTGCGAAGGAAGCTATTTGTGACGCTTCGGCACAAATAGCCGTGTGAAAAATCAGCTATTCGAGCT
>CALWPV010000004.1 GCA_944383515.1 uncultured Clostridia bacterium | reverse complement strand
TATAGCTCGGTGGTATTGACTGTCTCCTGCTCCTCCGTTGAGGCGTCCTGACCGGATTCTACCGCTGCGTTCGATTCTTCCCCGAAATATGTATAGGAGCCGCCTTGCTCATCCTGAAGGAAACAGTTATACCGATGACTGGTTGAATCGCCCTGCATCCAGCATGCATCATTGGCTCCGGCATAAATCAAGTTCGGTACCCTTTCTACTTTGTCAAAGATCGTTTCCTCCAGGGTTTCTGTATTGAGGAAGCGGAGGGTCATATCCTTAAAATAGTAGAGTCCATTCTCGCACAGGGTAAATCTGTTATATGTTTCCTCGTAAGATGCAAGGTTTTCTGTACTTCCGTCCTCAATGTTTAGCCGGTAAATATTGTCTAAATCCGTATAATACAGATAATTGCCTTTGGAAATAAAGGAGAAATATTTCTCCACGTCATCATCATCCTGCGATGGCACTTTTCCGACTATCTCTTCCTCAGATTTTTCCGATTTTCGGTACAGGGTTTCGCCCATGAGATTTTTCTCTATGTCAGGAATAAAGTAATAATAGTATCCGTCGTTATACGCCGCAAAGCAGACAGGCCCCTCAAGGTCAAGAAAATCCTCCTGCTTGCACAGCTCACCGGTATTCAGATCCAGCCGGTAGAAGAAATAGCTGTTGCCGAAGATGAGATAATCATCAAAGAAGTAAATGCCTTGCATTTGAGACAGTAGCTCGCCATATGCATTGAGCTGCTCATAGCTTACAAGGGTGCCGTTTTCCTTGCCGTCCTTGCTGAGCCAATGGATCTCGTATTCACGGTCTCCCTGCTCTGTGGCTTTTGTGATTTCCATAAAGCAGATCTTATCGCTCCAGAGGAAGATATTGCCCAGGGTATACTGGCTCCATCCATTGCCTTTTATTTCCTCTGATTCGTAGAGAAGCTCCGGCTTCCCACGCAGATCGTTTTGGACTCGCTTAATGCAGGGCTCCCAGGTTTCGGTCACACTTAGAAAATATGTGTACTGGTCATCGTAAACAACAGAGGATCCCAGAGGGACAGAGCCGACGCTGTCGCCCTTCTTCCCAAGGGTAAAAATCAGGACAACCGCCAAAACCGCGATCAGCACGCTGCCAATGGACAGGCCGATTGCAAGGCCCTTTTTTGATTTTTTCCCGGAGGCCGCAGCGCCGCCGCTCATTGGGGCGCTGAAATTTTGTGCCCCCATAACCGGCTCCCGTTTCGGCGCCTGGATATTTACCGTTTCATCCGGTATGCCTGCCGGCTGCTGCGGTGCCGGTGAAGCTTCTTGTGATATCTTTACAGGCGCTCCACACGCGCTACAAAATTTTGCGTCATCCGGCAAAGGATTTCCGCATTTTGAACAGAACATAATTTTCCTCCCTCTCGCTTGCCGGAGACAAACGCAGTCCCAGCTTATTTTTCATCCTATTTTACCCGAAGCGATAAAAAAGCGCCCCACACAATCAGGTAGTTTTCGTGAAAAATTTAAAAACACGATGGATACTACCTTTTTGTGTGGGGCATATTTGATCTTTCATGCTATAATATTCTTATCGTTATCTAACTGTACAGACCGGTTAGAATCATCTTTTCTAAGGGGGAATCCGATGGACGAGCGTAAAAAATCCGTTATCCGGCTTTTTGCGGCAGCGGCGCTGTTGCTTGCAGTCTCCGCATACCGGCAGCTTAGTATGCAACATTGGCCGGAGGATTCTCTGCGGCCATATCTTGTCTGGGCGGTCTATATGCTGCTGCTTTTCGGCTGGCAATATACGATCAGTACGAAAATCACACAAAAAACCATGCGCACCCATCTGACTGCGCAAAATATCATCAGTATCCTGTATTTAACGGTTCGCTTTGTTCAGGATGCTTTCCTCTATGTCAATATTCCGTGGATGCGCTTTACCGGATACTTTATCAATATAGCGGCTGTCTTTATCCCGCTGTTCGGTCTTTACGGCGCATTCTATCTCGGCAGGCCGGAGGATTACCGGATCAGTAAAAAGTGGTATCTGCTCCTGATACCGGCTTGTTTTTTGAGTGTGATGGCGCTGACCAACGAGTGGCATCATTTTCTGTATTACATTGTGCCGGAGGAACCCCAGCCGAATTTGTATTTTCACCCATATATCGGCACCTATATCATCTATCTGTGGGGATTGTGGATGATTGCGCATCAGGTACATGTGATCTACCAGCGAAATGGCACGACAAAGTCGGATCCTCTTTACCGGAAGCTGATTCCCTTCTATGAACCGATTTTACTGTTCCTGTTCAGTATTCCTTATGCCGCGACGGCCTATGTAGTGCGGTTTGAGCTTGTGGAATATTCGGCGGGGCTGATTTTCATTCTTGTGCTTTGCTGGGAGCTTTATATCCTGGTCGGACTGATTCCGGTAAACACGCAGTACGAGGATGTGTTCCGGCGATCTACGGTGGCGATGCAGATTCTTTCATCGGATGGCGAGCGGATTGCAGTATCGGAAAATGCGGCGGAAATCACGCCTGCTATGCTGGAAGCTCTGAAGCAGAATCAGCATTTTTCTGTTACGGAAGATGTTATCATGCATCTGCACCAAATCCCGGGCGGATGCATGATCTGGCAGACCGATCTTTCGCAGATCAACCATGCTTTTCGGGAGCTTCAGAGGCTGAATGCGGAACTGGAAGAAGAACAGGATCTGCTGGCACAGGAAATTCGCATTCAATCAGACGAGGCAAGTGTTCAGGCACGCAATGATATTTATGACAGCCTATCCACGGAGGTGGCCGGGCAGCTTGCTTCGCTGACAACGCTTTTATCGAAGGAATCCCTTTCGACGGATGACTGGAACCGCATCTGCCTCATCGGCACTTATATCAAACGATTCTGCAACCTGCAGCTCACTTATCAGGAGCAGAAGACGATCCCGATGGGAGACTTAGCCATCAGCTTGCAGGATGTGGCGAAATGTATGAAGAAGCTTGGAATCCGGACAAGCTTGGATTTTTGCCCCACGTCGAATTTAGAACCGGAGCTGATTCTTTTTATTATGAAAGCCTTGGAAGAGATTTTAGAGGAGGCGGATTTTTGCCTGACTTCTATGGAAATCCGAATCAGCGACACGGTTTGCTTTGAGATTACCGGCACAGATCACGGGCTTGCTCCTCATTCTTTAGAAGACGGTTATCGGTTCCAGACAGAAAAGATTCCGGCAGGCTATCGGCTTCTGCTTTTGAAAGAAGGAGAGGTGGCGCAGTGATGAAAAAGAAACCATCGGCGAAAATGATCAAAAAGGCAATCGATTCTTATCCCGGCGGAATTTGTTTTTCTGCGCTGGATGGCCGGGTCATTCTCGTCAATGAGAAGATGAACAAGCTAATACTGGAACTGACCGGACACACGATCCTGAACGCAAAGGTGGCGTGGGAGGAACTCAAAACCTTTGCCAATAACGGCAAGGCGGAAAAGCTAACCCAATCCTGGCTGCCAAAAGATACGAACAATGAAAATGAAAGCACCCACCAACAGTTGTTCTTCCGCTTCTCCGACAGCTCGGTCTGGCGTTTTGAACTGAGATTTCTTGATTCCAATACCCTTCAGATTGAGGCGGCGGAAATCACCGGACTCTACCGGCTCAACGAAGAACTGTACGAGAACACCATTCGGCTGCAGGAGATGCAAAAGCGGCAGAAAGCCTTGCTGGACAGCATCGTGGAAGTCAATTTGAACAAAGAGATTCTCGCCGCAAAAATGCATATCCATGATGAGCTGGGTCATTGTTTGCTGGCTACCACCAAGGCGATTACGGAAAACAGTCTGGCCGAGAACGCCGATGTGCTGCGGGATAATTGGAACAGTACCATTCGTGATTTTTCTAATATTCCTACCGTGTTGACAGTTCCTGATTCTGCCCTGCAATCCGAGCTTCTTCAGGTGGCAGAGCTGATTGGCTGTAAGGTCATATTCTCTGGTGAACAGCCAAAAGGCCGCAAGGCATTGCAGCTTTTGTATGCCGCCATTCGGGAAGCACTCACCAATGCGGTACGCCATGCGGACGCTACGGAATTGACGGTCAAAATCGAGCAAGACAAGAAACGTTATCATATAGAGATATCCGACAACGGTAGTGTATCTGTTTCAAGCATTACGGAAGGTAATGGCCTTAGCGCATTGCGGCAACGATTAGAACAAGAAGGAGCCTCACTAAAAATGCTCTGCGGCAACAGCGTTTCCCTAATTGTCGATATTCCCTTTGATTTAGATGACTCCCAGAAAGGAGGACGGAAATGATACAGGTTTTAGTAGTAGAAGATTCCAGGATTAGCCGGGACGCCATTGAAAGCCAGATCGCCAAATCCGGAAAATATGTCCTGTACGCCTCCATAGAAAACGCAGCCAATGCAGAAATTGCCTGTCTGCGCGGGCGTGTCGATCTAATCCTGATGGATGTCTGTACTGCCGAGGAAGAATCCGGCTTGAAAGCTGCTGCAAAGATCAAGCAGTACAACCCTAAAATCAAGATCATCATCATGACCTCCATGCCGGAGCATTCCTTTATTCAAAAGGCAAAAGCCTGTGGCTGCAATGGTTTTTGGTATAAGGAATATGGCAGTACCGCTTTGATGGAGGTCTGCGACCGGGTGATGAACGGCGAATTTGTTTATCCCGATGACACACCGATGATTCGCATCGGGTACAGCAACAGCAATGAGTTTACCGGTCGGGAATTTGATATTATCCGGGAGCTTGCGCAAGGAAGAAAATACGAGGAGATTGCGGCGGATCTCGATATTACGCCAAATACCGTCAAGTACCACATCAAGAATATTTTGCAGAAAACGGGCTACCAGAACACCTTACAGCTGGTGGCTGAGGTCGTAGAAAAGCGGCTGATTCTGCCGAAGTATTAATTAAGAATCCGCTGGACTTCCTGCCAAATATGCCGTAAGCTATACTTCTAAAAAGGAAGGTGGGGTTATTATGGTTTGTACTTATGAAGAATATTTAAAGCAGTCAAAAGCGATTACATTTGAAAAAATGCAAACGATCCATACGGAAATGCTCGCCGAGATTGGCGCTGACGTGGAAGCGTTGGAGCTATATAACGAGTTAATGAAGGTTGCAGCTCGCTATGCTACGATTCGGGCAAATTGGCTGCTACTTAGCCGTGAAGAGAAAAACGAGCAGGACTCCGGCAGGACTTCCTGTCACAATTCCGTGATCATACATTTTAACATGCTGGCGCGTTATTTGAAAAAGAACGGCAAAGCCGCCGTATGGCGCGACGAACTCGGCTATGAAGAAGATGATCCGTATAACCGCAAAGCCATCGGAGACTTCGCCTGCTATTTGGCTTTCGTGAATGGAATAAATGCAAGATGATTTTAGACCGGTGCCTTTTACTCGCGTGAAACTTCTCGGCTCAATTCTGTTGCGGATCGATTTTTATGAGTGCCGGTCTAAAAGTATAAAAACATCGAACTCATGCTTTTAATGTTTTCTTATATAGGTTATCTTGTTTCTACAATTAATCAGGAGACTCGATATGCTCGAGAAAATAGGTTGGTGGATTGAGGCTACGTGGGGACGCTATAAGCTGAATAGAAAACTAAAAAAGATAACATAAAAATAGGCTCGCAGCAAAGCGGGCTTATTTTTATGTCTATTTTATTCCATACGCATTAGCGACTCGTTTTTCTTGCGACGATTCAGATTCTCTAATGCGTCCTATTGACCGCTTATGGTATATTCTATAATTTAAAACTCAGCATTTCTTAATATTTAATTTTTGGTTGTCACAGATTGCCTCTATTACAGGAAATACAAAGTATTTGGAGATTATCATATTCCGTTTTTCCTCCATTTGACCAGGGAAGAATATGGTCGCCATCCATTTCGGTATACGCGCAGCGATTGCCACATTTAGCGCATCCGAAGACTCCTTCTTCTCCGTCGTTCTGGTATTCGTCGAACAGGTTGCAAATTTTGACACTCATTAGGTTATATTTCATTTATTAAATGATGAATAATGAGATAAAAACAGGCAAGAAGAATGGGTACCTCTTGCCTGTTTTTGCCTTGTATCTTAAATTTTGCACACGTTTAAATTGCGTTATTCTCCTCATAAAACATCTATATAATACAAAAAATCGAAAAATACATCGCTTTATGATAAAATATAGCCAATAATAGGCTAATCAAAGATGAATAAAACTGACGAGGAAATAATAATATCGAAAGCGCTAGATATTCTTGTTTTAGAATTAAGCCGGATACAAATCTCAATATCTCACGATACTGGCGATGGCCGTTTAGATTCTGCCGTCAATGAAGATAGCGTAATAAGTAGTCTTTGCAACATCGCCGCTACAAATGACTATTTCCGCAACAATAATCTCAAAATAGGGACACCGAATGTTGACAGTAATAATAATCGTGCATGGTATGATTTCTCAATTGAGAGCAGAATAAGCAATCAAAATGATTACTTTTTCCCGGTAAATATTAAAATTACCGATTTAGATGGTGGTGGTGCTGATAATCTTAGTTGCAAAATGGGCATATTTTACGCTCTCACGGGTCGCCTTCCAGCAAGTATAAACCTCTCAAACAGCGTAGGATGGGAAAAATTCTTTAAACTTACAGATGTTCATATGGCGCAAAACACACATAAAGATTATTATTTCTTAGTTATTGATAAAAGGAATTCATCAAGAGTTTTTTGGAACAGTCTTAGATCATTAAGGACGTTGGTTGAAAACGGAAATAATCTTCCCTTCCAGTGTATATGGAAAGATAATATGGATAAATACGAGCGCTCTTATTATAGCGCACGCAAATTTATTCTTATCCACTTGAAAGGTTCTATTGAAAAAAGGGAAAGAATTGGAACCTCATTCAGAAAATATCTTGATAAATATATCTATTCTTGTGAGAACCAAATAGACAGCAAGAGTACCGGAGCACTTAATGAGTAGGGATGATTTAAACGTATCGGTATTAGGACAAGTTTTTACTCCTAAAAGAATTGTTTCTGATATGATATCTCTAATACGAAACCATGGTAATATCTTGGAGCCATCGTGCGGGAATGGAGCATTCTTCTCTCAATTAGATAATTGTACC
>CALWPV010000003.1 GCA_944383515.1 uncultured Clostridia bacterium | reverse complement strand
GGCCATTTACTACCTATCGCCGCGCAAGGTGAGGAACTATTTCCTGTTTTTTGCCAGTTTGCTGTTTTATGCGTGGGGAGAGCCCGTTTACGTTGTCATTATGATTTTATCTACCGTGGCGGACTATAGCTTTGCACTGTATGCCGATTATTATAATCAAAAAGGCGATCACAAAAAAGCGCGAAGAGCGATTTACGCAACGGTTATTTTCAACCTGGGAGCGCTGGGTTTCTTTAAGTATACCGATTTTATTTTGGGAGCACTGAACGGAGCGTTCCACTGGAATATCCCGCTGTTGGGGCTGCCGCTTCCCATTGGCATTTCGTTTTATTCTTTTCAGACCATGTCTTATACTATTGATGTATATCGCGGAGAGGCTAAGCCGCAGAAAAATGTGCTGGATCTGGGCGCCTATGTGGCCCTGTTTCCGCAGCTCATTGCCGGCCCGATTGTACGCTATACAACCATTGAGCATCAGCTGAATCACCGGAAAGAGAATCTGGATCAATTTAGCCAGGGCGTTTGCCGCTTTATTACCGGTCTGGGCAAAAAGGTTCTGATTGCCAATCAGGTGGGCGTTGTGTTCGCCCAGATAAGTCAGGTAGCGCCAGGTGAGCTAAGTGTATTAAGTACCTGGCTGGGTGCGATTGCCTATTCGCTGCAGATCTATTTCGATTTTAGTGGGTATTCGGATATGGCGATTGGTCTGGGAAAGATGCTGGGGTTCGATTTTCTGGAAAATTTCAATTATCCCTATATTGCCAAAAGCATTACAGATTTTTGGAGACGCTGGCATATTTCGCTGAGCACATGGTTTCGCGACTATGTTTATATTCCGCTGGGAGGTAATCGAAAGGGCTTAAAAAAGCAGTACCGCAATATTTTTATTGTGTGGATGCTAACTGGTATTTGGCACGGGGCCAACTGGAATTATATCATTTGGGGGTTGTATTATGCGATTTTACTGATGCTGGAAAAAGCGTTTCTGGGTAAATGGATCGCTAAACTGCCTTCGGCTTTTCAGCATGTGTATACATTGCTGCTGGTAGTCATTAGCTGGGTTATCTTCTCTATAGAAGATCTGTCTCTTTTAGGCAGCTGGCTGCAGACAATGTTTGGCCTTAACGGTGCGCCGCTGGTTTCAACAGATGCGTTATTCTATTTGAAAAATTACGCGACCGTTATTGTGTTTGGTATCATTGCCAGTCTGCCGTGGAAGCCGGTTTTGCAGCGGCGGCTCGCCGGAGCGGGAGGGCAGCGCCTCATTCGTGTCGCGCAGCCGGTCTTGCTGGTTGGTCTATTTACTATTTGCATGGCCTTTTTGGTGAGCGATACTTATAACCCATTTTTGTATTTCAGGTTTTAATCATGCAGAAAAGAATTGTTGCTTTCATTTTTTTAGTTATTATTGCCGCAATGGCAATGGGGGAGCTAAGTCCCAATAAAGCCGGATTTTCGCCCATGGAAAATCGGTATTTGGCGGTGATGCCTGGGGCGTCTTGGCGGACAATTCGTACGGGAGAGTGGATGGACGATCTGGAAACCTATATGGCCGACCATGTTCTCCTGCGCGATCAATGGATTCGGATAAAAAATACGTTAGAGCGTTTCTCAGGACGCAGTCAGATTGACAGCGTATGCTTTGCTGAAGAAGACAGATTGATTCAAGCGCAAAATGTTTCATTGGATCAGCTGTCTACCAATATGCAGGCCATAGGCCAATGGGTGCGGAATCTGCCGGAAGATCTTCCCGTGAGCTTTTTAATGGCGCCAACGTCTTCCTGGATATATCAGGATCAGCTTCCGCCTTATACCATGACTTATGACCCGCAGCAGGCAAGCGAAGCTGTAAGACAAGCCCTGCCAGAGAGGGTTACGCTGGTTAACCCATATGAGGTTCTTTACGAGCACCGGGACGAAGCGATCTATTTTAAGTCGGATCACCACTGGACGATGCGGGGGGCTTCCTATGCATTTACACAGTTAGCCGCCGCGCTGCATCTGGAAGTCGATCCCTTTGCCTATGAAGAGCAAAAAATGGGAACTGATTTTCGTGGCAGTGTGTATTCGCAAGCGCCCGTTTTTGGTTACCCTGGAGAGGATGTTTGGGTGTATCAAACGCCGGGGCTAAAGGCTACTTGGGAGGCAGAGGGGGCCGGCGGCACCCTGCTCATGGAAGAGCGGTTTGCCGAGAAGGATCAGTATACGGCGTTTTTGGGCGGCAATTATGGCGTTACCCATATTATGAATCCGGAGGCATCTAGGGAAGAAGCCGTTCTGGTATTAAAGGATTCGTATGCTAACATTCTCATGCCGTTTTTGGCTGAACAGTACCAGAACATTTATATGGTAGATTTGCGGTATTACCGGGAAGATCTGTCTGCGTTTATGGAAAAGCAGGCAATTGAGCAGGTGATCTGCATTTATAATTTGGATTTTTTGTGTACGGATCAGAATTTTGTTTGGTTAAATTTTTTAGGTGGAAAGGAAGCGGTTCAATGAGCCCTATGAAAGAGCTTTTAGAAAAGTATGATCAAATGCAGGTTTTGCGGTTCTATGACGAACTGTCTAAAGAAGAACAGCAGACCTTAGATCAAGAAATTGCACAGATTGACTTCTCCATGATAGAGCAGGCTATGAAACAAAGCAGCGGCACAGGAGAGGATCAGCTAGAGAGCCTTCCGACGCTGACGATTGATCAGATTCGGGAGAAGGAGGAGCAGTTTAAGCAGATTGGTCTGGAGCAGCTGCGCGGTGGTAAAGTAGCAGCCGTACTGCTGGCCGGCGGCCAGGGGTCGCGCCTGGGATTTGAGGGGCCGAAGGGAACCTTAAACGTAGGAATCAACAGACAGCTATACTTATTTGAAATTTTAATTCATAATATGAGACAGCATATCGATCCCCTGGGTACGAAAATGCATTTATATGTTATGACGAGCGATAGAAACCATGAGGAAACGGTTCGCTTTTTCAAAGAGCATGCGTATTTTGAGTATCCGGCAGAGTATATTCATTTCTTCAAGCAGGATATGGCTCCTTCTTTAGATCATCATGGGAAAATTTTGCTAGAATCCAAAGGGCATATTTCTATGACGCCCAATGGTAATGGCGGCTGGTTTAGCTCGCTGCAGCGCGCGGGTCTGATTGACCAAATGAAGGCAGAGGGGATTGAATGGTTAAATGTTTTCTCGGTAGATAATGTGCTGCAAAACATTGGCGATCCGGTCTTTATTGGGGCAACGATTGCGCAGGGCCACGCTGTAGGAGCTAAAGTAATTGCTAAGACAAACCCCGAAGAAAAGGTAGGGGCCATTTGCCTGCGCAATGGAAGACCTTCGGTTGTCGAGTACTCAGAACTGACCGAGGAGATGCGCAATGCGGTAGACGAAAACGGGAATTATAAATATCATTTTGGGGTAACGCTAAACTATTTGTTTCATGTGCCTACCATGGAAGAGCGTGCGGTAGGGCGCCTTCCTATTCACAAGGCAAACAAAAAAATTGCTTGCATTAACGAAGCGGGTGAGCCAGTTATTCCTTCGGAGCCCAATGGCTATAAATTAGAAACATTCATTTTTGACATATTAGGCGTTTTCGACGGGGTAACCTCTTTTGAGGTAGTACGCGAAGACGAGTTTGCTCCGATTAAAAATAAAGTGGGAGTCGATTCTCTAGAAACGGCGCGAGAATTATTGACGCGCAAGACGGGAATTGAGTTATAAAATCTTTCATTAGAAGAGTGGAGAGGTATAAAACATGAAAAAACCATTTGTTATTGCAATTGCCGGCTGTTCCGGCAGCGGGAAATCCACGCTAAGTCAAATGCTTTTAGACGATTTTAAAGACTATCGGGTGGAGCTTTTGGCGACAGACCGCTATTTTCAAAATCCGCTGCCGAAAATGATTTCTCCGCTATCGGGGGAGGAATATGACGATTTTAACTGTCCGGAGTCTTTGGATTTTGACAGATACTATGCAGATGCCAAAGCACTTTGCCAGCGGGAAGATCTGGACATTGTGATCTTAGAAGGCTTAACGGTTCTGTATTTTGAAAAGCTGCGCGAGCTGGAAGATCTAAAGATTTTTCTGGATCTGGATCCCGAGATTCGTATGTATCGCCGGATTGTTCGCAATATGGCCGCCGGAAGAGGAACCATGGAAGAAATCGCCGATTTCTATCTGCATTCAGCCAAATATAGCGAAACCAAATATTTTATTCCCACTAAGCTTCAGGCCGATTTAGTTTTCAATGGCCACAATTTTCAGGGGCTGGCAAAGACGGTGCTGGTACAATATGTCCGCTCGCAAATCGACGCCCAGTGATTTCATTGAGCAATGAAAAAGACCTTTCTCAAGCATTTGGAATGACTTGAGAAAGGTCTTTTTTTAAAGCGATCCAAGTAGGCGAAAACGCTTATTTGAATACGCTAATGGCATCGGTAATGGTTTTCTCCAGTGCCTCGCGGCCGTAAATATCGACTTGGCGTTTGTCTTTTTCTTCATGAGTCAGACAACCGGCGCCACCGATACAACCGCCGATACACGCCATACCCTCAATAAAGTTTTCAGGAAGGCGACCGACATTGGCTTTGAGCAAAGCGGCGCGGCAAGCTTCAATACCGTCGCAGGCAATCGGACGATAATCAACGTCTTCCATGCCATGCTCTTTCAGTGCCTGACGCACTGCGTCGGACAAACCGCCGCTACGAGCAAAGATACGTCCATAATAAGAAGCGTTGTCCAAAACGTCTTCTTCCATCTCTTCCAGCTCAATATCGCGGCTACCGAACAGGGCCTGCAATTCTTCGAAGGTCAGCACGCAATCGATATAGGGCCGAACGCTTTCTAACTGGAACTCCATTTTCTTAGCGGTGCACGGGCCAATGAAAATAATCTTGCACTCGGGATCCGCTTCTTTCATTTTCTTAGCAATAGAAGCCATAGGCGAAAGGTTATGAGAAATATGTTCTACCAGTTTCGGGAAGTTCTTCTTAATATAATCGACAAAAGCAGGGCAGCAAGAACTTGTCAAAAAGCCCTTTTCAGCCAACTCGGCCGATTCCGCGTACGAAACCAGATCGGCTCCCCAAGCCGCTTCCACCACACTGAAGAAGCCCAGTTTTTTAATACCAGTCACTACCTGTCCCAGTTTTACATGAGTAAACTGACTGGCAATAGACGGGGCAACCACCGCGTATACTTTATACTTGCTGTTATTTTCGCTGCCCTGAATCATGTCAATCGCATTCAGCATAAACGATTTATCCATAATCGCGCCAAACGGACACTGATATACGCAGGCGCCGCAGGCAATACATTTATTGTTATCAATCGTAGCCGCTTTTTCCTCGTTCATGGAAATGGCTTTCACCTTGCAAGCATTTTCGCAGGGCCGTTTATAATTCTTAATGGCAGAATACGGGCAAACCTTCGCGCAGGCGCCACATTCAACGCATTTATCCTTATCAATGACTGCGCGCTGGTGAACGTCAAACGAAATAGCGTCTTTGCGGCAAGCTAATTCACAGCGATGCGCAATACAGCCGCGGCAGGCGTCCGTTACGGCAAAGCCGCCAACCGGGCACTCGTCACAAGCGATTTCAATAACCTCAATGACGTTGGGATTACTTTTATCGCCGCCCATGGCAAGCTTCACGCGTTCCGCAGCGATAGCGCGCTCCTTATACACGCAGCAACGCATCGTTGCTTTTTTTCCCGGCACAATCTCGGTTTTGAGAATTTCCGTAATCGATTCGGTCAAATCTCCCTCCCAATAATGACGGGCTACGGATTGTAGAACACGATATTTCAAATGCTGCACAAGCGTATCGTATTTAATCATGGTTCCTCCTTAAAGAAAAGAAATGTTAAAAATAGCTGACTTTAATCTGTTTTCCCATTTTTTTCAAACAGGTACAAAGTTCATCGACCAGACGCATCTTAATGTTAAAGTTAATTGGCAAATCCGGATTTTGATGCGCCGGATTCATGGCGCGGCCAACAAAAAAGTTGATATCCGTAGCCTCTTCAAAAAGATTGCGTGCAATGAGAGAAGCGCCGTCCTTCTTATAACTCCACTGCGAATAGCTTTCGTTGTCTTCCAGATAGTTTTTTGCGTATTCCACCACACGATTGATCGTGATTACACCCTCCGTAACCAGATCTACGCCTTTAATCTTACTGGTGGGAGGAATATCCGGATCAAGGTAGACCGGCAGCCCCGTGTCCACGGTAGTTCCCAGATATTCAGCGGCCAGTGTAGAAGTGGTACCGCCGCATACAATGTGTTTGCCTTCTTTGGAGAAGAAGAGCGACATCATTTTGTTTACATCCGCCGGGTTAGCCGGGGGACCAATCATGAGATTCATCGGGTTGCGCCGGCGCAGCTTAACCGTACAAACCGTGGTATCGTCGCCAGGTTCATAGCCATACAGCTTATTGCATTCATTCAGCAAAATGGTACTCAGCGTTTTGGCCGTGAAATCCTTATCGTACATGATCTCCATAAAATCAATAATGTTTTCCCGCTGCCAGCCATAGTTCAGCTCTTCGCCGATACCGGCGTAAATGGTTCCGTCGCTCATGGCAATGAGGGTATCGTACTCTTGCAGCCGAATCCGTGTTTTATATACGTTCTTTCCTTCAATCTGCATGAGCTGTTTGGGGTAATCCCAGTGTTTACCTTCGCGCAGCAAAATCACATCCGGGTTGTCGAACTGGATAATTTCGGCAAATTCGTTTTCCACAATGCGGATAATGGTGAAAGTTGAGTAGGCAACGCCCCGCACCTGACAGACGGGAAGCGTTGAAATGATCGTATGGACACAGTCCTC
>CALWPV010000002.1 GCA_944383515.1 uncultured Clostridia bacterium | reverse complement strand
CAGCCCGGCGAATGCACCAGCTGCTCCTGCAGCGAAAGCAAACCGTAGTACTGCGTTAAAAAGTCCTCTTTCAAACGGCTAACCGATACCTCTCTTAAGTAATCCATGGACATTTTCCTTTCATTTTTCCATCGAGCCCGCTCTTCCCGCAAAATCCCCCTCTATATATAACTATCGTATTTTTTTCGCCCATGGATCACTTTTTTTCGCAAAAAACCAATCTTTGTAGAAACTGCACAGCGTCTTTGCCGTTGGTTCGGCATTGCCTTGGGAAACTTTGAAAAAAGTTGTAAAATAGGGGAAAAGTTGCTATAATATATACCTGTATAGGTTCTGAAAAGAGTGGCGAAAGGGCGTGATGAGGGACGTATGCGAATTTTGTTCGTAGGAGATTATGATCTGGCGGGGGAGGCCATAGCAACCCGGCTGTATCGAGAAGGAAATCGTATTTGCTGGCTAACGCAAGAAAAGCAAAAAAAACTGTGGAGCAGTCGAATTGCCGGCCGGGTGTTTCGACGGGACATTTCGTACCGCACCTGCCGGCAAATTATGCAGGGAGAGTCTATTGATTGCGTGGTCATTCTTACCGCCCCCTGGCGGGAAAAGTACCTGGAAACGGAAAGCGAAGAGCGTCCGTCACTCCTTTCACTGATGGATCCGGTGCTGCGGGCTACCTCGTCTGTGAAAGTAAAACATATTTGCTTGTTTTCTTCCGTGGATTTGCGGCAGGAGAAGCTGCTTTCGCCTATATTGGAAGAGCTGCGCGCCGGAGAGCGTGTGCTCCGGTCCTTTTGCCAGGAGAAGAAGCTGCCGGCGCTGGTGCTGCGAATCGGGTGTCTGTTTGGCGAGACGATTCCTGAAGATGCCGGATTTGCCGGGCAGGTATTGGCTACTATGCTCAGGGGCGTTAAGATTACGTGTCCGTTTGGCGCGAATGCAACCTTCGACTTTCTTTGTGACTCCGATTTGGCAGATGCCGTATATCGCCTGCTCAATATAAATAAAACGGGAATCTGTACGATTGCCACGGGCAGGCCGGTAACGGCGGAAACCCTTTATACAACGGCTGCCGAGGTGGCTGGTTATCAGGGGAAAATAGAGTATGGCGAGCAAACGCATAGCTGTGAAGGAATTCCAAGCCAGGAGGTGCGGAATCTATGCGGCTGGATGCCTTTCTATCTGTTTGACGAAAAAGGGCTTTTGTTTCTTGCGCAGTGTCGCCGGGCGGGAGAAGCGGTGCAGCGGGTGGCCGATAGAGAAGGAAAGAGCCGCCGCCTGAACCGTTCGCTGGTTGTGGAGACCGCTCAGAATCTTTTGCTCTTTGCCATTGCCATGCTGCTCACCAGTTATACTACGAGCTGGACGGATCTGCGCTATGTAGATGTACGGCTGTTATACGTAATCATTATAGCGATTTCCTTTGGTATGCGTCAGGGAATTTTGGCCACTATATTGGCAATTATTTCTTATATCGTGTCGCTGGTGAGAAGTCAGATTGATATTTCTTACATATTCTATAGCATAGAGTCTTGGATTCCTTTTATTGTGTATGGAGTCGCCGGCGCCTTCGCGGGATATTGGAGCGATAAGAAAAATGACGAATACGACGGTTTGCTTGGTGAATACCAGGAGCAGGGCGATCGATACACATTTTTAAAAGGACTCTATCGTGAAGTAGTCGAAATTAAAAATAACTTACAGAAGCAGATTGTCATTTCAAGGGATAGTTTGGGGCATTTGTATTCCATTACGGAGGAGCTCAATTCGCTAAGTCCGCGCATTATTTGTCTGCGGACCATTCGCGTGGTAGAAGAAATTATGGAATGCCAATCGGCCGCGCTATATTTAAAACCACAAAAAGAAAGCAGCTACGGCAGGCTTATGGCTTCATCTGCCAATTTATCCGCGCAGCTAACGCCATCGATTGACTTTAAAAAGTATCCTAAGCTGTGGGAAGCTATGGAGAATAAGACAATGTATGTGAATACGGAGCTAGACTCAAGCTATCCGGCTCTTGCCATGCCGGTGTCGGACGGCGAGGGGTCTGTGGCTATGGTTATGCTCGCCGAGATCGCGCCCAGCGGCTACACGGTTTACTATCGCAATCTATTTCAAACTCTGGTTCAAATGATTCAAGAGAACTTAACGAGAGCCTTTCAGTATCAAGAAGAAAACAGAGATAAAATTTATTTACCAGGCACTTCCGTGCTAACAGGCGAGGCCTTTGAAAATGAACGAACGTCTTTGCAAAAGGCCCAGGAGGAATATGATTATCCGCTGGGCGAGGCCCGCGTGGTGGCGCAAGCTCCCATGGATTTACAAACGCTGGCCCGGCGGGCAGCGTCTCTTCTGCGGGGTACCGATTTGTTAGGGATTGGGCAAGACGGCGCTCTGTGGGCCGTATTTCTCTATGTCAACCAGGAAACGCGAGCCATTTTAGAGAAAAGGTTTGCCAACCATGGTATAACGCTGGAGTGGATAGAGTAAGCAGAAAGGGGGGCGTCAATTGAACCTGATTTTATGGATACTATTAGCGCTGCATCTGCTGCTCACCTTTGTGTATATTTGGGATTGGTTCCGCGACTTCGGGCGTTTACAGGAGGCGGTGATTCGCTCGGTGTTTTGCCTGTTTTTGCCCTATGTGGGATTTATATTCTGTAAACTCGTAGATTTTTTTCAAAAAAAGTACCCTCAGGCGCAAATGGACGAATTATATCTGGGAAAGGGAGAAGTGCTGGACGAACTGGATCTGCTGCGGCCTGTCGATATGAAAGAAGAGCTAAACAAAGCGCCCGGCGTGGATACGCTGCGCAGCGCAGACTACGATTTTCGTAGGCGCATGGTCATGGAAACGCTGAAAGAAGAGAACGCGCTGGACTATTTGTCGGTGCTCAAAGAGGCGCTTGCCAATGAAGACATGGAAACGTCTCATTATGCCAGCGCGGTCATTATGGATCTGCAAAAGCACATTCAGACCGGGATGCTAGAGCAGCAAAAAGCCTTTGAAAAAAATCCGCAGGATCTGGAGCATCAGGAGAAATTGGAGTCAGAATTGTTTCGGGTCATTGAAAGCGGCGCGTTTGACGAAAGCAGTTTGGCGCGGTACTATTTGCAGTACAGTCAGGTTTCTGACAGCTTGCTCGCACGGGAGAGTCCCGAGGCCCTGTGGCTTCATAATCGGGTCACTATAGATCTGCGCACGGGAGATCTGCGAAGCGCGCAGGAGAAGGCAGCTCGTTTTGTCGAGCTCTTTCCAGACAACGAGGACGCGGTTGTCGATATGATTCAGGTGTGTCTGCGCTTGCAGGATCGCGAGCTTTTAGACGGCTTTTTAAATAAACTGGGCGCCATGCCCGTTGTGCTCACCAGTAAGTCGCTGCAGTATATTCGGTTCTTAAACGGAACCGAACCTACGGAGGTAACGTCTTGAAGGGATATTACAGAAAAATTTTTATTTATGTCTTCTGCACTCTGGTCATTGCGGCTGTGCTTATGCTTATTAACTCCGGGCGCTTAATCGAGCGTCAGGGATATGCGCTGCAGGATACGACGATAGAACCTGTGAACGCCGCTTCACAAGAAGAAATGACGCAAAGCCGACAAACAGCGCTTATACTATACGACGAACAGGAAGACGCTTCCGTAAAATACAAGGGTAATTTTGAGCGGGTACTTCACCGCATGGACATGGAAGGTGAATTTTTAGACATTCGCCAAAAAGAAAGCGTCTCGTATAGTGACTTCAACATGGTTGCGGTTATTTTTTCTGATTGGGACGGCCTGATCGGAGAAGATTGTTATCGTATGCTTCGTTATGTACAGCAGGGCGGGCGCCTGTTTCTGGGAATGGTGCCTGCGTCTCCTGGTACCGTATACAGCGCTCTGTACCGTGCTATGGGCATTGTTGAATATGGCGAATACGTAACCACTACCGGCATTACATTTACGGAGGAACTCCTGGCGGGCAGCAAAGGACGCGCTTTTAAAGGGGATTCCTTTGAAGACGCCGCCATAGGCGTGCAAATTGAGACGGGCGCTCAGCTCTACGCCACCGGCACGGTGGAAGACAGGCAGGTGCCCCTGGTTTGGAAAAACCAGTATGGCGAAGGGGATATTCTGGTTTTTAACGCTACCGGTATTACGGGTGACCTGTGGACGGGAGTGCTAGGAGGCTGCGTGGCCACGGCTATGGGAGATTTTATCTATCCGGTAATCAATACAAAAACCGTGTTTATCGATGATTTTCCGTCTCCTATGTATAATACCGAAAGTGCCGTCATTGCGGAAAACTATAACCGGTCGGTGCAAGAGTTTTTTAGAGACATTTGGTGGCCCGATATGCAGTCGGCCGCGAGCCGCTACAATTTGGAGTATGTGGGGTTATTCATTGCTACCTACGACAATATTGTGGTTCCGGAAAACTTTGCGTATACCAAAGACACGGTGGAGCAGTATTTTGGCAATAGCCTGCTGCAAAACGGCTTTGAAATGGGAGGGCATGGATATAACCACCAGTCTTTAGCGCTGGAAGGGCAGGTGCCAAAGGATATGGGCTACAAGGCCTGGTCCGGCGAAGCAGATATGGCCGCGTCCCTAACGAAGCTGCGTGAAATCGCAGAAGATTTATTCCCCGGGGTTAAGCTATACACGTATGTGCCGCCGTCTAATTACCTCAGCGCCGAAGGGCGCGAAGCCGTCAAAGAGGCGCTACCGGATTTGCAGGTTATTTCCGGCGTGTATACTATGGAAGGCGAAGAAGGCAGCGTCTATGTCCAAGATTTTACCGTGGCCGATGACGGCATTGTCGAATTTCCCCGCGCCACCTCGGGTATGCTGGAAGGCGTGTACGACGATTTTGCGGCCATGAACATTGCCGGGCTGTACGGCGTGTATTCGCATTTTATCCACCCGGACGATATTTTAGACGAAGAACGGGGCGGCGGTAAAGACTGGGAAAGCCTGTTTAGCGACTTTTGCGAAAAGCTTAGCCTTATTAACGCATATTTTCCTCAGCTGCGGCCCATGACTTCGGCCGAAGCCGCTCAGCAGGTACGCGTGGCGGAGGCGCTGGACATAGCGCTTACCCTAAGCGGCGGCCGGGCTACCGGCGTATGCAATGGCTTTACGGGCGAGGCTTGGTGCTATTTGCGCACCGATAAAACCCCTGCGGTCGATAATGAGAGCTGCACCATTACCCCGGTGTGCGGCGCCTATGACGGCAGTTACTACTTGGTACAGATTCACGATGCCAATTTCTCTTTTTCTCTTCAATAAGTCAGAGGTGATGCGCGATGAGAATTTGCCTGATTGCGGAAGGGTGTTATCCCTATGTGGCGGGCGGCGTGTCCTCTTGGATTCAAATGTTAATTCAGGGCATGCCGGAGCATACGTTTGTTATTTATACGATTGGCGCCAACGAGTCGCAGCGGGGCCAGTTTCAGTATGCGCTTCCTCCTAATGTGGAAGAAGTACGGGAAAATTTTCTAGACCAGTATTTAGACCAAAAAGTGCGCCGCCGTATTACCTACCACCTAAAACCACGGGAGAAAGAAGCGCTGATAGACTTAATCACGAAAGACCATACAGACTGGGAAGTGCTCTTCGATATGTTTTCTCAGGGGGGAGCGTATCAGGCAAACGAATTTTTGGCAAGCGACGCCTTTCTAGACGTGGTTATGGAGGCCTGCCAAGACACCTACCGCCTGACGCCGTTTAACGATGTATTCTGGACAATTCGGTCTATGCTTCTGCCGGTCCTTAATATTTTGCGCTGCCCGCTGCCCGAGGTAGACGTGTTCCATTCGGTATCCACCGGCTACGCCGGACTTTTAGGAGCAATGTTCCGCTACAAAACAGGCAAACCCTATATCATTAGTGAACACGGGATTTACAGCCGCGAGCGCGAAGAAGAGATTTTAAAAGCCAAATGGGTAGACGTGTATTTCAAGCAAACCTGGATTGACTTTTTCTTAGGCATGGCCGTAGCGGCGTATCAAAAAGCAAACCGCATTATTTCTCTGTTTTATCATGCCAGAGAGCTGCAAATTGGGTACGGGGCCGATCCTACGCGGTGCTTTGTTATTCCCAATGGCATTCAAATGAGCCGCTTTGAAAGCATAGAGCCCTTGTCTACAGAGCCTCATAGCCTAAGGCTGGGGGCCGTTATTCGGGTTGTTCCGATTAAAGACCTGAAAACCATGATTTATGCGTTCGCGCTTGTGCGCGCCAAGCGCCCCGACGCCACGCTGGTTATGATTGGCCCTACGAACGAGGATCCCGATTACTTTGAAGAATGCAAAGACCTGATTGCGGGGCTAGGGGTAGAAGGCATTACCTTTGTGGGGCGGGTCGATGTTGCCGCGTGGTACGGCAAGCTGGACATTCTGCTCTTAAGCAGCATATCGGAAGGGCAGCCGTTTGTGGTTTTAGAGGCCATGGCCTCTAAAAGGCCGGTGGTTTCGACCGATGTGGGATCGTGCCGAGAGCTTATAGAAGGCATTGGAGACGGCGTCGGGCCAGCCGGCGAAATTGTTCCGGTTATGAGCCCCAATGCTATGGCAAGAACCATTTTGCGCTTGGCGCAGCAGCTTCCTTTGCTGCGGCAAATGGGAGAAAACGGATGGCGCCGGGTAGATCGGTTCTACCGAGAAGAGGATTTTTTAAAGGCGTATCGGGATTTATACGAGGAGGTGACGTAACGTGGCAGGTGTTGGTTTTGAGCTTAAAAAGCTGTTTCGGAAGCGGGGCGGCTATGTGAATACGCTAAAAGCCTATGGCGTAACGGCGGTGGTTACCGAAGGGCCCATGGTGCTTTCCATTCTCATGCTTTTTGCCCAGCGATACCTGCTGCGTCTGTGGGGCGCCGTATATGCTACGCAGGAAATTTATTTAATTACGACCACCTATATTATGATTTTTTCTCTCATCCTTTCGAATACATTTTTAATGTTTATTAGCCGATTTATTTCTGACTGTATTTACGAAGATCGCAAGGAGCAGATTTTACCTTCTTTTTTCTCGATTGCCTGCTACCTGCTGGTGCTGGGCGCGCTTACGGGAGGCATTTATATTCTGTTTTTAGATATTTCACCGTTGCATAAGCTGCTCAATTTTGTACAATTTGAAGTGATGCTGATTTTATGGGCCCAAATGAGTTATTTGTCTGCCATTAAAAAGTACATGAAAATTTTAACGGGCTTTTTGCTGGCAGCGCTTACCACCATTGGTATAACCCTGCTAGGTATGGTTTTGGGCATGGCTCCGCTTACAGCGGCTTTCTTGGGATCGACGCTGGGGTATCTGGTATTGCTGGTGCTCTATCTACAAGAAATGATTAGTTTTTACCCGGCCGGGCGCATGAGCCTGGTGATTTTATTCCCTTATTTGGACAAGTACAAAAGCCTGATCGGTGTGGGATTCTTTACGGCGCTGGGCTTGTTTGGGCACAACTTTGTGTTTTGGTTTAGCGAATACCGGATTGACGTAATCGACCATATGGTTTATTGTATGAAGTACGACGTTCCTTGTTTTTACGCCAGTTTAACGATTATTCCGTTTTTAGTTATTTTTGTTGTAGCCTTAGAGGTTAATTTTTATAAGGCCTACCGCAAGTATTTTGACACGATTCAATATGGAGGTACTTTGTCTGACATACAGACAGAAAACAAAGCCATGGGTAAAACCCTATTTCGGGAACTGGCGCATGTTTTTGAATTGCAGTTTTTTATTGAAGTGCTTTGCATTACGTTTTTAGGCAATTTTTTGCAAAGCATTGGCTTCGACAGGGAAATGCTGATTGTTTTTCGTTACTTATGTGTGGGCTATTGTTTTTATGTGTTAGTGAAAAGCCTGATTATTTTATTTCTCTATTTTGACGACCGCCAAAAAGCCTTGATCTTAGCGCTGTTATTTGCCGTACTCAGCATTGGGCTGGCGATCGCCACGTTACCTTTGGGCATAGAAGCGTACGGCTTGGGCTTTTTAGGCGCGGGCGTAATTACCTCGGTGACGGGGCTGGTTATGCTCTATCACTTTTTGGGCCGGCTGGAGTATCAGGTGTTTTGCCGCCAGCCGCTCTTTTACGAAGAACCCAACGGTATTTTTAAACAAATTGCCGATTATGTAGAAAAAAAGGATCTGCGCGTGTTTCAGGTGCACGAAGAAAAGCGCAGAAAGCAGGAGAAGAAAGGGGGATAAAACATGAGAAGAGGCGCGCGACTCTGGTATTTGGCAGCCATAGCGGGTATCGCCATATTATTAGCCGCTTCCATGGCAGCCAGCAATATGGAAGGAGAGGTAACCGCCGAGTCTTCAGCCGTAGAAACCTCTTCCCAGATCAACACCGCGGTGAATACGGAAGAGAACGGGGCGTTTTCTGTGGCCGAAACGTCCGATATTGACGCGGACGGCCTGCAGGAAGATAAAAACGTGTACAATGAAGACAATCCCAATTCCATTGTATACTTTTATGTAACCGTTCGCTATGGCACCCAGGAGCGAGGCACCAATCACACCTTTGACGAAGTGAAAAACGCGGTGCGGTTTGTGGACAGCACACATGTAGAAAATGACATTTATGCCGAAGCGCTTGTGCAAGTGGGCGACGCCAATGGCCCTACGCCGGGCAGTCTGGGCTATGGCGAAACAGAAAGCAACGCCACCATTCGCGTGCGCGGCAACAGCTCCACCGTTATGCCTCAGAAGTCGTATAAGCTTTCTTTATATGACAGCGCCGGCCTGTGGAGAGGGCAGTCGAATATTGCCTTAAACAAACATGCTTTTGACGCGACGCGCATTCGGAATAAACTGTATTTTGATCTGGCCAAAAACCTGGACAGTGTTCCCAGTCTGCGCACACAATTTGTTCGCTTATTTATTAAAGACGAAACCGCCGGGCAGACCCAGTTTGAAGATTATGGTTTATATACGCAGGCCGAGGTGCCCACGAAAAAATATTTGGCCAATCATGGTCTGGACCGTTCGGGATTTCTTTATAAAGCGATCAGCTTTAACTGGGAGCCAAACGACGCCATTAAAAACTTTGACGATCCGGAATATGACGAGGCGGCCATGGAAGCCGTCATTTCCTGCCGCGGGCGGCAAGATAACAGCCGGCTCATGGAGACCATTGAAGCGGTTAACGATATGTCTATGGATATTAACGACGTGATCGATCAATATTTTGACCGCGACAACTATTTGCAGTGGCTGGCATTTAACCTGCTTATGGGCAACCGGGACACAACCATGCAGAATTATTATTTGTACAGCCCTTTAAATGGAAGCAAGTGGTATTTCATTCCCTGGGACGGCGACACCAGCCTCATGCGTTATGAATATGAGCTGGAGGGCAGCCAGCCCATTGCCGACTGGGAGTGGGGCATCGGCAACTACTGGGGCATTCAGTTTCACCAGCGCTTTTTAAAAAATGAACGCAACCGTGAAGAGCTGGAGGCGGTGGTTGACGAAATGCATGAGTGGCTCAATGAGGACACCGTTAACCAGCTGGCAGCGGAGTATTTAGACATTGTGAGTCCGTATATTTTTGCAATGCCCGACCTGCTCAACCTGCAGCATACGCCGGAAGAAGTTGCGACCATTGCTGCTCGCCTGGGCGAAGAAGTGGAGAAGAACTACCAAGACTTCAAAGAAAGCTTAACCGATTCCATGCCTTTCTGGATGTACGAAGCACAGATTTCTAACGGTCAGGTACTCCTCACCTGGGAACCGGCGTATGACTTTAACGGCGCGTCCATGACTTACCACCTAACGGTAAGCCGGCATGCGGATATGTCCGATCCCTTGATCGATGTAGAGAACATGCAGGAAATCAGCTATTCCATTCCGGTTTCGCAGCTGGGAGAGGGCGAATTTTTCTGGCGCGTTACCGCCACCCGCGAAGACGGCGCGGTGGCCGAGGCGCAAAATCAGGTTATTATTGACGACGTGTACTATTTAGGCATTTATAATTTTTCCGTAGACGGCAGCGCGGCTGCCGCCAGCAGCGAGGCGGGGCAGACACCGTGAAAACTTACCGAGTAGAACAAAAATACATGCTGACGCTGCCGCAGTATCAGGGCCTTATGCCGGTGATTGCCGGCCTGTTAGAGCGCGACCGCCACGCGGGGGCGCGGGGCGAGTACATGATTCGCAGTCTGTATTTTGACGACATGTATCAGAGCGCGTACGAGGAAAAGCTGGACGGCGTTTACAGCCGCAAAAAATACCGCATTCGGGTATACAACTGCCAGGATCAGATTATTCATTTGGAATGCAAGTACAAGCAGGGCGCCTATATTTCTAAAGAGTCCGTCTCCCTTACCCGAGAAGAATACGAGAGGATTCTGCAAGGAGATTGTTTGTTTTTGGCGCACAAAGGAAGCCTGATGGCCGGCGAATTTTGCGCCGATTATTACAGCAAGCTGCTGCGCCCGAAAGTAATTGTCGATTACGAGCGCGAGCCCTATGTTATGGAAGCGGGTACGGTGCGCGTAACCTTCGATAAAGCGGTGCGGGCCGCGAGTCCGCGCGAAAATCTGTTTGACGCCGGCGCGCCTTCCTACCTGGCCATTCCCCCGGAGCGCATGATTATGGAAATCAAGTACACGGGCTACCTGCCCGAGCGGGTGCGCCAAATCTTCAAAACGCGGGATCTTCCCCAGACCTCAGCCTCTAAATATTGCCTCTGCGTCGACCGGCTGAGCGGCGTGCTCCCCGGAATCTAAAAAAGGAGAAACCACCATGACTACGTTTACAGACCTATTCAAAAATTCATTCTTAGAAATGTTTCCCGATACCGTAGCGCCCTGGGACCTTATTCTCACCCTTGGGGTAGCCCTCCTGTTAGGCCTTGGTATCTTCGTGGTATACCGCAAATGTTTTATTGGCGTGGTATACGATCACTCCTTTAACATTTCGCTGGTGGTCATGACGCTGCTCACCGCCGTCATTATTGTTACCATTAGCTCCAACGTAATGCTTTCGCTCGGTATGGTCGGCGCCCTGTCCATCGTGCGCTACCGCACCGCCGTCAAAAGCCCGCTCGACCTCATGTTCCTGTTTTGGGCCATAACCACCGGCATAGCCACCGGAGCCGGCTATTATTACATAGCCGCCATTGCCTTTCTGTTTGTTACCCTGGTCTTTAGCGTGCTGCGCAGCCTGCGCCAAAGGCGCGAAACCTACATGGTTATCATCAATTACGACGCGCGTACAGAAACGGAAGAAAATGTGCGCCGTCTGCTGCGTATATATAAGGCGAGGGTGCGTTCCAAAGTGGTGCGCGGCGAGCGCGCTGAGCTTACGGTAGAAATACTTATGAAAGACGATAATTTGTCGTTAACGAATACACTGGCCGAAATAGAAGGTGTGGGCGACGTTACGTTAGTGCAGTATCGCGGCAGCTATGAGGCCTAAATGGAGGTGAGTGTGAAAAATCAGCTCGAATAGCTGATTTTTCACACGGCTATTTGTGCCGAAGCGCCACAAATAGCTTTTTTCGCAGGCGCAAATTTCAAATTTGCGCCGCGACCTCCGCGCTAAAGCGCTTCGGAATGGAGGATAATTATGAACTATCAGGTAGCTACGAATGCCGGCGGCGTGATACAGGCGCGGCTGGCAGATAGGAAGGTGGGTCCGTGCAAGGTAAGCGCTGCGGATTATTACGCCGTTATTACCAAGGAAGAGGCGGTAACATTGCCGCCGCTGTCCGCGGCGCTGCGGCAGCATACCGACGGCTACCGCTTGTATGCAGACGGCAGCTCCATTATTATGCAGGCCGCGTCGCCGCGTGGTATTTTGTACGCGTGGCAGGAGTGGAAACGGCGCGGTCATATTGCCGCTGGATTTTTTAAGGAAGAGGTTCCTTCGCGCTCGTTCCGGGCCATTCATATTGATCTGCGGTATGGATTCTGGCATCGAGAGCGGCTGAAGGAGATTATTGATACGTTAATCGAGCTCCGATACAATACGCTTATTTTGGAAACCGAGAACCGGTTGCCGCTTACGCGGCACCCTGATATTGTGGCGCCGGAGCATTTTACGCCGGAGGATTTGGCGTGGCTTGGTGCCTATGCGAAGGAGCGTTTTTTGGAGCTGATTCCGCTGCAGCAGACGCTGGGACATTTGGAGTATGCGCTGAAGCTGCCGCAGTATGCCCATTTGCGCGAGGTGCGTGAGCAGCCGGAAAAGGAGCCGCTTTTTTATCCGGGTAATACCGGGGCGAATCACTACCATGATTTTGACGAGATTTGCCCCTGCCGGCCGGGCGCCTATGAGCTGGTGGAGGATTTGCTGGACGAGACCATGGCGTTTTTCCCGGAGAGCCGGTATATTCATATTGGAAGTGACGAGGCGTGGAATTTGCTATACTGCGACGATTGCAAGGCGCGGTATGGCGATAAGTCGAAGCTTTTAATTGCGCATATTAACCGGATCGCGGGGCGCGTGCTGGAGGCGGGACGCATTCCGATTATGTGGGACGATATGCTGCGCCATATGGGCGAGGAGGAGCTGGCGCAGCTGGACCAGCGCATTGTGCTGATGCCATGGCTATATATGAGCAGCCATCCGCAGGCGGATACGTTTATTCCGGCGTATGAGCGCGCGGGATTTACCGTGCTGGGCGCGGGCTCGGCAAAGTGCAGCCTGGGTACGCCGGAGACGCTGGACGTGCCGGATTACGAGGGACGCTTTGCGAATATCGATTGGTGGGACAGCGCCTGCGATCGCTATGGGCTGAGCGGCTATTCGGTAACGGTATGGTCGAATTACGGCGGAACCATTGCGCCGCCGCATCCGCAGTTTGATACGGCCTGGCTGTCGATTGCTTATGGCGCGCAGAAGCTTTGGAACGCATCGGTGAGCGCGGCGCAGTTTAAGCAGCAGTTTGCCGCTCGGTTTTTTGGCGTGGACGTGCCGCTGGGCGCGACCAGCCTGAGCGCGCTGCTGCCGGTGGTAAAGCAGGTGGAAGAAGGCGCGACGCGCCATACGTATGAGGCCCGTCTATGGTATTTGGGCGTGGTGAGCGGGCTGTACCGGCTGAAATCGCAGTTTGTGGCCCGCGAGCTGTATCGGTACCATTTGCCTATTACCGATGCCGAGCGCGGCTTGCTGGAGCGCCGGCTGGCCGAGATTACCCGGCTGCGGCAGTGGCTAAAGCCGCGGCTTCAAGAGGCGCTGCAGCAAAGCTATAGCGAGCGTGAAACCGCTGAGTTTTTGGCGGCCCGTTTTGAGGCCGACGAGGCGCTGTATCGGGCGTACATTTAGTAAAGGTTTTAATATGCCGGTAAAACCCTGTTTGGAGGTTTTACCGGCTTTTTTATTGTAAGCGTCTGGAAGGAGAGATTACGAAGGTCAGTAATGAATACTGTCGTTAGGCAAAGTTAATATGAGGATTTTGAAGATGATAGGGTGGATGTGATGGACAATGTAGTCATCACTTAAAATTTTATGAGCTAAGCCAATATTAATAAGAAAATTTCGGATCGAATTTGTTTTATCACATCAGGGCAGAAAAAAATAGATTTGGTGGTAAATGGAATTTTTGAGGCAAGCAAAATGGAATAAAATATTGGAAAAATAAAAATATAAAAAATATAAAAATATTGACAAAACGAATAAAGCATGTTATATTGTATATAAAAATAGGAACGGATTAATTATAGTTTGCAGAACTGAAAATATAGTTGGACAAAATAAATTATAAGCGTTCATAGGTCGTTTGCGATATGCAAAAAAAGGAGGATAGAGGTTTTGATATGATTTATGAACGTTAAAAAATAATTAAGATTAAGGAGGTTTTCTTGATGAAGAACAGTAAAAAGCGTTTTTTTGTTTCTGCTATTTGTCTAACGTTATTGGTTACATCTTTGAGTGTACTTGCTGGTTATTCTGCCAAAGGATTCGGACCAACAAATAATTATTATGCAGAATTACAAGCATATAGCTATGAAGCAAAAGCATGGACATCGGGAACAGGCTCTAAAACAACAACTGTATATGGATACTATCAAGATTCGCTTGGCTTGTCTCCGGTTAGTGCTCGTGGCTCTTCGGTTACTTCTGTAGGGAATGGAAGCCCTGGTTTTGCGTTTGAACGTGCAATGTCAAATCACTGGTGTGGAAATTATTCGACGAATGTATATACAGACGTTTGATTTTTATCAAGGAGGCTGGTTCTTACCAGCCTCCTTGATAAAAGCATAATGAAGGTACGTTAAAAGAAAATAATTAAAAATGCGATACTTTGTAGTTTGTTATATATTTGGCTCTTTTTAACGATTTAATAGCGCATTATTTATTATAGTATAATAACTATGTTAGTTGAGTCTGTTTGAGAAAATAGTAGCTTTGCAAATTTGGTGCTTTCTGTATAAATGAACGAAGATAGCCGATAGAGCGGAAAGCACGAGAGGGAGGAGAGGACGCTATGAAATCAATCTCCAATGGGTGTCGAATACTTTTTCTGTTTTTGGTATCCATGATTTTTTGTATTGGTTGTTCAAGGTCTGATCAAACGTACGACCCACAGTCAGAAGAAAATCAAATGGCACATTCGGAAGCAGTTGCCTCAAACGAGATTATGCCTGAAGAAAGGGAAGGGCTGGTTATTTGGCGGTTTTCAGCACCGAAAAACACAGAGCTGCCGGCGCTGAAAATTGGCATGGTATGCACCTCGTTTGCTGAAGCGACGGAGTTTCAAGAAATACTGAATACGGCTAACGAATATTTACGAGAACACGGCGCGTGTCAGTTAGAAATTGTTGTAGTACAATGGATTCAAACCGATAAAGGCGGGGCAGCGGTGCAGGTTTGTCTAGATGAGGGCGTTGATATTTTAGCGTGTGCAGGAACGGATCGCTCCGATATCCCGTTGGAAAAAATGGTCGATCTGGGGCAAGAATCATATCGCGAGCAGCTGGCGCCGCTTTTTTCTATTTTTCCAAAGCCCTACTGGGAATTTATACAAAAGCAGTTAGGCGGTATATATAGTGTGTCTGCAAGCTATACGTTTTATGGAGGCGACATGTGCCTTTCTATGGAATGGAATGAAGAGACAGGGCAGATTGGTCTGGAAGGGCCAACAGGATTTGTATGGGACGCGGAAGCGGCACTTGGCTATACCTGGGAAGAATGGGAAACGCAATTTGAAGAGTGGAACCGGCTTTATGCGGAGGAAGACAATGTTTGTATTATGGATATATACTCTTCACAAGGTATTTTGAACTATCTGGCTGCAGAAACGGAGTGCCAGGAAATAGCTCCGGGCATTGGTATTGATCTACAAAGCGGGGAAGTAGTAAGGATTTTAGATCTGCCCGAAATTCAAAACAGAATAGAGCGGTATCAGGGCTTTATGGATCAGGGTATGGTTAGGGAAGCTGTTGACGAAGTGCCTATTGTCACTTCGTTTAAGGGAAGTTCCTTAGGGACGGCCGCGGCCAGCTCTCGAAAAAGCGGAATAACGCAGGGATTGGTTTCGTGGACATATGCGATACAAGATAAAGGCAAACCGCCGTATTTCCCTATTTCATGGAATTATGGATTAAGCTTTACCGGTGTGCTTCAAGAGAGTTCTCATATTTCGGTAGCGCTTCAATTTTTGAATCAGGTAGGGCAAGATAAGGCGCTACGAGACTTGTTGTGGGCAGAGCAGGCTAATATGTCGCATCTGTTAGAAATTCTCTGGCATCTAGATAGATATAACGAATCAAAAAGTGAGAATACATTTTATTATGAGGATCATGAAGCGGATTATCTTACCTACTTTTATACCGCGTATGAAACGGCGGAGTTTTCTCCGGTAACCGGGTTTTATTTTGACCCCGCCCCGGTGCAAACAGAGATTGAGGCTCTAGAGCGTGTGTTTGCGGCAAGTCCTGCGACTCGCCAAGTAAGTCTGGGCAGCGTTTATAATAATGCTACGTTTACGGAAGATTTTGAAACTTTAAGAGCCGAGCTGGAAAATGCGGGCATAGAGCTAGTTTATGCGGAAGTAGAGCGACAGCTGGCACAGTGGAGCGCACTGCAGGAATAGGAGGAAGCCATGAAAACATGGTATCGAATGGTAAGTGTTTTAGTAGTGCTCGGTATGATTTGCAGTGCCTGCACCATGGCACAGCGTAGTAACAATTCTGAACAGGGAGAGGCAGAGGAAGGTCCCGGAGAGCCGCTGCAGGTTTACATAATGGGAATGTCTAATGTAATCTCTTCTTCGGGAGAAGAAAGAACGGAGTATTCAACCCAGGTAACGCTGGGCCTGGAAAGAACTACATATATGCCGGGATACGCTCAGGGCAATGCGATATATCAGGCTCTGGTCGATTATGAAGAAACAACGAAAACGCCGGTAGAAGTTACTTTTTTTGACAATCCGGTAGATATTATGGCACAGACGGAAGAAGCGGCGCGGCAAGGAAGAGCGCCGGATTTAGTCCTTATCAATAAACAATTTGAAAACGACTGGAACGCACTGGCTCAAGAAGGAACTTTTGCAGACCTGTCGCCGTATCTGCAGCTGGACGCTGAGCAGTATTTTACTCCTGTGCTAAGAAGTGGAGTATGGGAAGAAAAGCAGTATATTGTGCCGCTGCTTTTTAATGTGAATGGTTTTGTGACATCGGAAGAATTTCTGAGCGAAATAGGTCAGACGGCTCCTTCGGAGACGGCCAGTTATGAAGAGCTCATTCGGTTTTTTCAGGAAGCCTGTATTCAGCTTCAGGGCGATACTTCCAAAGTGGCGCTCTATGAAGGAACAACCATATGGGAAACCTATATTATCAATGTGCTGACGGCAGCGGCAGGATATAACAATTTAGAAGAAAAAATGCCGCTGTCAGACGAGACTGTAACGGATATTTTAGAGCTTATGCGTGATTTTTTAGTGCAGGATCTGCAAACTGTTCCGGATTATGAAAGCCAAACCATAGAAGAGAATCTCAGCGCGCAGTCTTTATATGATCGTTTTAATTTTGGCCCTTTGTATGCAGAGGATCCGACCTACAAACGCGAAATGCTGGGTATTTTGCTGGACGGAGGCAGTGGCGGTCATTTAGTCAATAGTAGTTTTATTATGCAGGTTTATGCGCTTCAGACATATTACAAGGAAATGAACGAACAAATGGTATGGGGCGGCATTCCGCTAGCGGACGAAGCCGGAAAGTACGCGGCATGCGTAAACCTTTTGGGCTTTTGCCCGGCGCAGGCAGATAATGTGGAAGGCGCCGCTAAGCTGCTTCAGTATATGCTGGATTATGATTATGCGCCTGAGCTAGGGATTGCCGTTAATAGGGAAACCGTGGAGGAAGATTTAGCAATGCTGCAGCAGACAAGCATGCAGCTCTATATTCAGCCGCAGTATAATCCGTTCTCGGACGAAAGGGCGCAGCAGGAGATTTTTAACCAAAGTAAGGTTGTTTTTAACCCGATGGAAGAGAAAGTGGCCGAGCGATTGTTGGCACTGCTGGATCATGTGGTGGGTGCGTCGCTGCCGCAGGGAGAACCGGCGCAGTCAGTGGAGGCCCAGCTGGAAGCGCAGTGGAATGCGGCGGCGCCAAACCGGCAACAATAGAGAATAATACAAAGAGCAGCTTGGACATGGTCTTCCAAACTGCTCTTTTGCTATATGAAAATTCGCCGAAATTCACTTCCTTATTTATACTGCAAAAACAGATCAATCTTCTCGGCAATAATATCCAGGCTGGCTCTCCAGAAGTCTGGCTTCGTCAGGTCGATACCGGCAATTTTCGCCACGTCTTCCACCGTGTCCACCGTGGTCGCGTGCAGCAGCTCGCGGTACTTCGGCAAAAATGCCTCGCCCTCTTCCAGATACTTCGCGTACAGACCGCGCGAGAACAGGCAGCCAAACGCATAGGGGAAGTTATAGTAGCTCAGCCCCGCGTTGTAGTAATGGCTCTTGCAGCACCACATATACGGGTGCAGGTAATTCGGATCCAGACCGTCGCCAAACGCCTCTTTCTGCGCGTGAATCATAATCTGCTCCAGATCCTCCGGGAACAAGAACGTATCTTTGCGGCGGCGAATCACCTCGTCCTCAAACAGGAAGCGCGAATAAATATCCACAATCGTCTGCGTGCAGTCCTGAATCTGGCTCTCGATCAGCTGAATCTGCTCTTCGCCGCTCGTCTTCGCAATCGCGTCGTTCATAATAATGAGCTCGTTAAAATTCGACGCCGTTTCCGCTACCGGCATGGTATAGCGGGTATTCAGCGGACGGTGATTTTCAATCTGCTTGCCGTGGTAGGCGTGTCCCAGCTCGTGCGCCAGCGTCACCACGCTGCTAAAGCCGCCCGTAAAGTTCGTGAGCACGCGGCTCTGTTTGACAAACGGCAGGTTAGAGCAAAACGCGCCGCCCACTTTCCCGCCGCGCGGGTAAAAATCGATCCAGGCGTCCTTAAAGGCGGTGTCGACCATGTCGGCCAAATCGGGCGCAAAATCTTTGAAGTGATCCACCAGGTAGGTGTGCGCTTCTTCGGTGGTAAATTTTTTGGCGCTGGCTTTGCCCATGCTGACTTCGATGTCGTACCAGGGCAGGCCGTTTTTGTGGCCCAGCAGCTCGGCTTTGTGGCGCAGGTAGGCATGGAATTTGGGCAGGTATTCGCGAATGGCGCCCCACATGGCGTCCAGCGTGGCCTTTTGCATGCGGGACTGATCCAGCGTCATGGCCAGCGGGTTTTCGTAGCCGCGCATTTCGGCTTCCATGTTGACCTGGGCTTTAATGCTGTTGAGCGCGAAGGCAATGGGCGCTTTAATTTTGTCGTAGGTTTTAAGCTCGGCCTCGTAGGCGGCCTTGCGCTCGGCGGCATTGTCGCTGCCGGCCAAGCCGCGGATGGCGGCCAGCGTCAGCTTTTGGTCGCCAAAATCGGCTACCACGGAAGAGGTCAGGTAGTCAAACAGGTCGTGCCAGGTGCGGCCGCCGGAAATATTCATTTTGGCGAAAACCTCTTCGCCCTCGTCACTGATTTTATGAGAAACCGATTTCACAATTTCGTGGAAATAGAAATGGTAATCTTTTAACTTGTCGTCGCTGTCTAAAATGGCATCTAGGTTTTCCAGGCCGCCCACGTATTTTTCAAACATAACGTCTTCTTTAGCCGTGCTGGCGCCCAGTGCCTGAATTTTGGTCTGATAGCTGGACCCCTCGGAGTCAGAGCTGTTAGCCGATTTGCGCAGGCTAAAATAGCCGCCGAGCCGCCGGGACAAAACCGCCAGCTCTTCTTTAGCTTCAATCACCTTGCGCAGCGTTGTTTTCGGGTCTTCGCTGCCGAGAGAGGCAATCAGCTCTTTATAGGCCGCGGTTTGCGCACTCAGCTTATCCATATCGGCCTGCAAAGCCGGATCGCTGGTGCCTTTGTAAAGCACGTCTAAGGACCATTCAGAATTCATAGGGTTCACTCCTTTTTAAACTAATTTTAGTAAGTCTATCATAACACGAAAACAAAAGGTTGTCTAGGGGGAGGCTCATAGAGCCTAAATGTTAAATTTACGTAAAACTGCGTTAAATATAGGTATAAGGTCTTGTCAAAAAAGAAAAGAAACGGTATAAAAGGTAAGGAACGTGTAAAAATGAAAGAATAAGTGGAGGAAACAATGAAAATTGCAGATGTGTTTAGTTTGCTAGGAGGCTTAGCACTCTTTCTCTACGGTATGCAAATGATGAGCGGCGGCTTGGAAGCGGCCGCGGGTAACCGTATGAAACAAATTTTGGAAAAACTGACCGCTAACCGGTTTTTAGGCGTTATCGTCGGCGCCGTCATTACAGCCGTCATTCAGTCGTCTTCGGCCACCACGGTTATGGTGGTTGGGTTTGTGAATTCCGGCATGATGACGCTGCAGCAGGCGGTATGGATTATTATGGGCGCGAATATCGGTACCACCATTACCGGCCAGCTCATTGCGCTAGATATTGGAGCTCTGGCTCCGCTGATCGCGTTTGTGGGCGTAGCCCTGATTGTCTTTGTGAAAAAACAGAAGGTTCACCATATCGGCCTGATTGTGGCTGGTCTGGGTATTCTGTTTGTTGGTATGGACATGATGAGTGCGGCCATGATGCCCCTCAGAGAGTCGCCGGAGTTTGTCAACCTTATGGTAAAATTCTCCAACCCCTTGCTGGGTATTTTAGTAGGTATGGTATTTACCGCCATTATTCAGTCGTCTTCGGCTTCGGTCGGCATTTTGCAGGCCTTGGCTTCCAGCGGTTTAATTGGCCTGTCCAGCGCGGTTTATGTTTTGTTTGGTCAGAACATTGGAACCTGTATTACCGCCGTGCTGGCGTCCATTGGTACCAATCGCAACGCTAAGCGCACCACCGTGATTCACCTTATGTTTAATATTATTGGTACCGTAATTTTTACCGTGATCTGCATGGCTACTCCGCTGACCAGCCTAGTGGAAAGCTGGACGCCCACCAAGGTGTCGGCCCAAATTGCCAATATGCACACGCTGTTTAACGTAGCCACCACCTTGCTGCTGCTTCCCTTTGGCACCTACCTGGCCAAACTGGCCCAGAAGATTTTGCCAGAGCGCGCGGAAGAGAAAATGGAGCAGATGCACCTTTCTTATATTCAGCCCGCAGAGCGGGATAAGGAGATGCGCATCGGCCTTTCCGCTATTGCTCAGACACAGGTAAGCAAAGAAATTAACCGCATGATCCAAATGGCGAGAACTAACGTAGATCGCAGTTTTGAAGCGGTAAAAAGCGGCAGTACCCAGGTGCTTGCCGAGGTAAGAGAGCGCGAGGAATATATCGATTATTTAAACAAAGAAATTTCTAAATACATATCGCAGATCATGATACGGGAAAGCAATCCCAAAGATTCAGAGTATATGAGCGCGCTGTTTAAAGTATGCGGTAATGTAGAACGCATCGGCGACCACGCGATTAACATTTGCGAATATACCAAGCATATCGAGGAGCAGCACATCCAGTTTTTGCCAGAAGTGTTAACAGAGATCGACGCCATGCGGGCCATTTGCAATGAGGCGCTTGCCATGCTGGAAGGCGTGCATAAAGGCGACGATCCCGTTATTGACAAAATTGCGGCGCTGGAAGAGCAGATGGACACAATGACCGAAGACTACCGCAAGAAACAGATTCAGCGCATGAGCGAGGGCAAATGCTCACAGGAAGGATGCGTGATTTACTCAGAAATGCTTACCGACTTTGAACGTATTGGCGACCACATTCTCAACATTGGTCAGGAAATAGGCATGGGAATGGTAGAAGAGTAACGCCAGCTATCAGTTATACTTATCCCTTTCATTAGTAATCGAAATTGCGAAAGATCCCCCTTTGTCGTACACTATGGATACAATCAAACGACCAAGGGGGATTGCTTTATGGGTAAAAAAGTATTGATTATTTCATCTAGTCCCATTAAAACGGGCAACAGCGCTTTGCTCTGTGAAGAATTCGCGCGCGGCGCGAAAGAGGTGGGGTGCGAGGTTGAACTTGTGCATCTGAGCGACTATACCATTCATTTCTGCACGGGCTGTGAAATCTGTGTGCAGCAGGGCCATGGCTGCGTGCAAAATGACGACATGAAGCTGCTTATTGAAAAAATGCATCAGGCCGATGTTTTTGTGCTGGCCACACCCATTTATTTTATGTCGGTGAGCGCGCAGCTGAAAGTGTTTATTGACCGCTTTATCGCGGGAGAAGTGTATATGAGAAAGCACGGGGAAGGCAAAACCGCGTATTTAATTACAGTAAGCGCTTCGCCCGACGTGAAGGAAAATCATCTGGCGGCCAACGCGAGCTTTCGAGGCTTTTTAACGTGCCTGCAAAGCGTTAAGGAAGGCGGCATTTTAAACGCGGGTGGCGCTTATGCGCCGGGGAGCATTCGCGATCAGGACTGGATGCGTCAGGCATATGAAATGGGAAAAGGAGTGAATCATGAGTAAAAAAGTGCTAGTGATCGCGGGAAGCCCGCGAAAAGACGGTAATAGTGACATTCTCTGTCAGCAGTTTGCGCGGCGCCAAAAAGGCGGGGCATGCGGTGAAAATTGTATATGTGCGGTATTTAAATATTAAGCCCTGCCTGGCTTGCTATGCCTGCCGCGCCGCGAAGGAGTGCGTGCTGAAAGACGATATGAAGGGGCTGCTGGAAAAAATGGTGGCGGCCGATGTGATTGTGCTGTCTACGCCCGTGTATTTCTTTACTATGGACGGGCAAATGAAGGTAATGATTGATCGCACAATGCCGCGGTATCGCGAGCTGAAAGGGAAAGAGTTTTACTTTATTGCTACGGCGGCGGCCGGCAAGGCCGATATGAAACGCACAATGGATGGCTTTTATGGATTTACCGATAATGTGCCGCAGGCCAAGGTGTGTGGCGAAATTTACGGAGAGCTTTCTTATGAAGTGGGAGACGTTAAGAAAACGCCGGCCTTTAAACAGGCGTACCAAATGGGAAAAGAAGTATAAACGGGAAAACGCCGGGCTCGGTCAATAGAAAACCGATCCCGGCGTACTTGATTTTACGGAGCACTGCGAAACTGAGCCAGCTGCTCGTTGGCTTCGGCTACCATTTCGTCGATGCCCTCTTCGTGGTACATAGCTTTTAAGGTTTCTAGACGTTCGTCAAAGTGGAGCCAGTCTTCGGAAGCTTCCATGAGAAAGACGCGGGAATCGAAAGAATAACTCCCGCTAAGGTATTCAAATCCGATACCTTGTTGAAGACGTAAAGAATCCGAAGGTGTATAGATAAAACCAGTATCCTGAGGAACGGTGGCATGCTCAGCGGATGTAAAGCGCTGATCGGGATCAATAAAGGGAGAATTTGCGGCCATTTCATTGAGAAACTGAAAGGTTAGTGCCAGGTTGGTCTGGTCTTTGGGAATTAAGAAAGAATAGCGAGATGCGTCCCAAGCACTTCGGCAAACTGAATACAGCTGCTCTTCCAAAGGACAGATCAGTATAGGAGCGGACTCTTTTTCGTCTACCATGCCAGGTAAACGTATTTCTTGTTGAATAACTTCTACACTGTTTGTCGAATAATACCAGATCAAAGGAGAAATATTGCGCATTGAATAGTCAGCATTAATGATATATCCTTTTTCGTTTATATCTTTCCAGAATGAGAATATTTGATCCGCGTAATCCGATTCCAGTACAAACTGCGCTCCTTTTTCAGGCTCGTCGTACGAGATCCCAATCATGGGGCCAACCATTTGAAAATGGGTGGCCCAGGCAATTTCATGTAGTGGAGAGGTACAAAATGTTTGGCCATTAAAAGCATTCCGAAAAGGAGAATAAATAAATGGCTGATTATTGTTTAATATGTAAATAGTTTCAAAAAGTGGCAGCCATTCAGACAGTGGTTTACCTTTCAGAGAGATAATGTCCTGTTCGGTGATACCCAGTTCCTTTAACACATCTAGATCAATCCAGAGCGCTTCGGCAACATCTTCGGAAGGACTACGAAGGTTATAAATTTTACCGTTTTGCTCCGTGGACTTCCAGTATTGTTCAGGTTTACTCTGGTATAAGGGAGTTAAAGAACCAGAATGTAACTCTTCGGTTAGCTCCAGAAAGTGTTTTTCAATCAAGGATTCAGGGGAGAAGTAAGGCATGTTAAGTATAATATTATAGTCCTGATAATGGTCAAAAGATTCATAATCGGGTTGAATCAATTCAAAAGAAAGGCGATATTCTTTACCAATGGAAGCAAGAAAGTGATTAGACGTTTGTCTGGTTTCGTCCCAAATTTCTTCGAATGGCTGAAGGTTGTATATGTCGGGACTAAAATAGACACCGATAGCAATAATATCGCCGGTAAAGTCAGGTTCAACACCGGGTAGGGTCGGTTCGGAATCGGTAGAAGAACTCGCATCAAGACCTGAACTGATTTCAGACGAAGAAATTTTTGAAGACTCCTCTGAGGCCGGGGAGCTGCAACCGGTCAGAAATGCTGCAAGCAGCGAAACAATTAAAATAAAGCAGAAGTAATTTTTAATATTAAGTTGTAACCTTGATTTCATAGCATAGTCCTCCTATAGAACGGAGGTAGTGTCAAATACTACCTGTTTTTTTGTTCCAAAATATAATAAAAACCTTGATTTTTAGGGTAGTCTGAAATAAAAAGAGCATTGACCTCCCTTTTCTGGTATAATGTCAATCAGCAAACCAACATCCCAGAAAGGAGCCAATGCTCATGGACATTATACTATATTTACTTTCTGTTATTCAATACCTT
>CALWPV010000001.1 GCA_944383515.1 uncultured Clostridia bacterium | reverse complement strand
CATACAGCACATAGGACTGATCTTTATATAGCGCTTTTTCAATGGTATACCTTCCGCTGGCAAGCTGTACCACACGGCTATAGTGTCCCGTTGCCACATAGCGGGCTCCCACACGGTCTGCCAGCTCCAGAAGCGACTGCCATTTGACTCTGGGGTTACAAAGCACGCAGGGATTAGGCGTTTTCGCCTCAAAATAGGCATCGGTAAACGGGCGGACCACCTGCTGCTCAAACCGCTCTTTCACATCGATCACCTCGTGCTCCATACCCAGCTGGCGCGCGATCAGCGCCGCGTCCTGCGCCGGACACGCCCCCAGCCCGGTATCAATGGTTGCGCCAATCACGGTCATTCCCTGCTGCTGAAGAAGGTAAGCCGCCACGGAAGAATCCACGCCTCCGGATAAGCCTATGACTACCTTTTCACTCACAGCGTACCTCCCGTACCTTTCGGGTAGCTACCAAATTGGCCTGCGTACCGGCTACCTTTCGAATGAGCACCTGCCCCACCTGCACCGGCGCTGTAAGCTTTAACGCGCCGGCCTCTTCCAGCACCTTTTCAATACACGCCTTGGGCACTGCTTCACTTGTTTTAACAGATAGCATGGCTACATCGCCTTTTTCTATATAAACGGAAGTAGTTACGGTGCGCCGCGGATCTGTCATTTCCGCTACGGCATACCGCTCGCCGCGCGGGCAGGCAGCTCCCGTTACCTTAAGATCCTCTGTTACCGTCAAATGACAACCCCTGGGACATACAATACAGGTTAGCTCTCTCATAGCTCCACCTCCAAAGAAATCTGCGCATCGCTTAGCTCATAGCCCCGCAGCGTCTCCAAATGCTTTTCTGTAATAAAAAGCTCCTGCATCTGCGCCGGCACCACCCGCAAAAACTTCTGCTTCAGCACCGTCTGGCCATTTATTTTTAAAACTACGGTCCCGTTTTCTAGTGGATAGGCCGAGCGCCAATATATTGTAAACGGCTCCGAAAGGCTGCAGCGCTGCGGCACCGTATACCGCACCGGATAGGCCGCCTGAATGGGAACCGACGCGAGTGGCTTTCCGCCGCGGGCGGCAGCCCTTCCCGCGATTGTACTTTCGGTGCTGACAAAGTCAACGATGTCATGGACATGCAGCACATTGCCACAGGCAAAGACGCCAGAAACGCTGGTCTCGCGATATTCGCTTACCACCGGCCCGCCGGTTACAGGATCCATGGCTATGCATAAAGTTTTTGACAGCTCGTTTTCGGGAATCAAACCTACCGAAAGGAGCAGCGTATCACAAGGGACGTATTCCCGTGTGGCGTCAATGGGCTTTTTATTTTCGTCAACAGCGGCAATGGTAACGCCTTCCAGGCGGTCTTTCCCATGAATTTCCACCACCGTGGTGCTGAGCCGCAGCGGAATATGATTGTCTTCCAGACACTGGGTAATATTGCGGGGCAGTCCGGAAGAATACGGCATAAGCTCACAAACCATTTTGACATGCGCTCCCTCCCAGTGCATGCGGCGCGCCATAATCAGGCCAATATCTCCCGATCCTAAAATGACAATTTCATGGCCGGGCATCATGCCTTCTAAATTAACCAGCCGCTGGGCCAGTCCCGCGGAATAAATGCCGGCGGGACGTGTGCCAGGAATTTTAATGTTGCCCCGCACTCTCTCGCGGCACCCCATGGCTAAAATGATATGGCGGCACTGGTATTCCAACACGCCGTAGCGCGGCGACAGGCAGTATACGCTTTTGGTCCCGTCTTCCCGCTCCCGCATGTCCAGCACCATGGTTCCTGTTTCGCAGGGGATCTTTCGTTTTTCTACTTCGTCAATAAAACGCTGCGCGTATTCCGGTCCGGTTAGTTCTTCTTTAAACCATTGCAACCCAAAACCGTTGTGAATACACTGCTGCAAAATACCGCCCAAATGCTGGTCACGCTCCACTACGACTACGTCGGTGCCGCCGGCGTCATAGAAGGCGATGGCTGCCGCCAAACCGGCCGGGCCGCCGCCAACCACTACGGTATATACCCTTTTTACCATGCCGTACCTCCTTTTGCCTTTAAAGCGCCCTGTGCTATTTCTGTACCGGGGCCGGCTTTGCGCACGGCCTCCAGCGGTATGCCCGCTTCCTCGGCAATGATCTGCATAACGCGCGGCGTGCAAAAACTGCCCTGACAGCGCCCCATGCCCGCGCGGCAGCGCCTTTTCACGCCGTCTATGGTATATACGGGCACCGGCGAACGCAGAGCCCGGCGAATCTGCCCTTCGGTTACGGTCTCACACCGGCATACAATTTTTCCATAATCTGGATCTTCCGCGCAAAGCGCCTCACGCTCTTCCCAGCTGGCCTCGCGCACGCAGGGCGCCGCTTTTCTTTCGGCCTTCCAATCTGGCTTTAGCGCCGCCTGCGGAAAATAGGCCAGCGCCATGTCGCATACGTCTTCCGCAATCGCCGGCGCGCTGGTCAGGCCCGGCAAACATATTCCCGCCACCTGAATCAGGCGCGGCTGTATTTTCGATGGCCCAATGACAAAATCGCTGCCGCTTACGGCGCGAATGCCGGCAAAACTAGTAATGGCGCCGCCCGCAGGTAGCTGCGGACAGCTTTTCTTTCCTAAGCGATAAATGAAGTCTTGCCCCGGCTGCGTGCTTGCCGTATTTTCTTCTTCCAAGACCTCGCTGCTGGGCCCCAGAAGCAAATTGCCCTCCGCCGTGGGCGTAACTAGCACGCCCTTGCCGTTTGCATCGGGCGTCTGAAAAATCACATGCTTTACCAAATGGCCCAGATCGCGGTCGTACAGTGTGTACTCGCCCCGGCGCAGCTGCATGGGAATCTCTTCGGCTCCGGCCATGCGGCTCATTTGGCCCGCCCGCGCGCCCGCGCAGTTAATCAGCACCGCTGCCGTTAACTCGCCTTTGGTCGTTTGCACGCTAAACCCGTCTTGCCGTGGCGTAATGGCCGTTACCGCTTCACTCAGCCGAACCGTCACACCATTTTCCGCCGCGTTTTCCGCGAGCGCAATGGTCATTTCATAGGGCGAAACCACGCCGGCCGTAGGCGCATAGAGCGCGCCAAGCGCTTCGCCCGAAGCCGCAGGCTCTTTTCGCCGCAGACTCTCGGCCCCTAAAATTTCCAGATTGGGCACGCCATTTTGCCGGCCGCGCCGGTAGAGCTTTTCTAGAAGCTGCATCTGCTCCTTAGAAAAGGCCAGCATAAGGGAGCCTGTGTTGCGATACGGCACGTCCAGCAGATGGCAAAGCGCGGGATACATGGCGCAGCCTTTCACATTATAGCGCGCCATAAGGCTTCCGGGTTTGGGATCATAACCAGCGTGTACAATGCCGGAGTTGGCGCCGGATGCGCCTCGGGCCAGGTCTTCACGCGCTTCCAGAAGCGTTACGCTTAGGCTGTAGCGTGACAGGGCCCGGGCTATGGCAGCGCCTGTAACGCCGCCGCCAATAATAAGTATATCGTATTTCACTTGTTTCTCCTTTATTTTTAGAAAGAACGGCCACCGCCGCCGTGGCTGGTGCCGGAGCTGCTGCTATGCGTGCTGCTGCCGCCCCCGCCGCCACCGCTTCTTCCTTCATTGCGAGGTATTCTACGGTGCGTGGTAAATTCATTTAGGTACTGATCCACTTTTTGATCGATTTGAAATCCGTCTTTAGGACTTAAATAAACGCTGGCAGAAACCTTATCCATGGCTTTATTGCGCGCTAATGCGCCCAGTGTAATAGCGGTCAGCACCGCCGCGATCACCAGCGTCATAAACCAGTGCTCACGAAGCATCAGTTTTAAGCGGAAGCCATACGACAGCGGCTCGTCGGCGGCATGCGTCATGAATTCTTCGGTAAGCGACAGAAAAGTTTCACACGCCTCATCGTACTCGCCATCGGTAAGCTTTGGAGCAATTGCATCGAGCGCCAAATCGATTCGTTCGTCGGTAAAATACCAAATCGCTTTGCCACAGGTTGAAATATAGACTTCGCGGTGATCCATATCGATAAGCATCAGCACGCCGTCGCCTCGCGGCTCGTCGTATCCAAAGTTATTGTAGTCGTAAAAATCATCGGCATACTGCCGCGGCGTTAGCCCCTCGGCGTCGTCCGTGGTTACCAAAACAATATCAATTTGCAGCTGAGAGCGCAAGGCCTGAATCTCTTCTTCCAGATCCTGATCGTTTTCCAGTAAGTCCGCCTGATCATACACGTAGCGCCCTTCCTGCGCCGCCTCGCCGGGCGCCAGCCCTGCGGCGGCGCCTACCGGGTAAACCATGGTCAGAAGCAACAGCGCTAACAGACAAAGGGAAATTTTACATCTCTTTTTCATAATAACAGCGCCCCTCCCAGCGTAATGATCGTATAAAACGCGGTCATAAGGCCGGCGGCCCAGAGGCCCAGCTTCAGCTTACTGAGCGGCGGTTTACCAGCTACCTTGCCGCTTTGTCCGTTCACGGCAAAGGTATACGTCTGATCTTTATACCGGTAGCGCAGCATCCAGACGGGCAGCAGCGTATAGTTAGAAGACACCTTCGTATACTTTTTTTCTTGCGCGTTGATGTTCACTGCCGAATACCCGCTCATAGACTGGCGCAGCATGCCCTCGCTGGCCTGCGTCATGCGAGCGTCGGCCCGCTCAAATACCTCTTTGGCGTTTTTGTCATACTTTTCCGCCGCAAATCCGGAAAGATAGGGCAGCTCAAAAGGCACCATCTGCTGATATTGATACGGCTCCAGCGCGTCCATGAGCGCGTCGTCCATGCGCGAGGAACCGTCGGCCGGAACATAGTCATAAGAAAAATGGCCGCGGCGCTGCACATAATAATTCTTCGTATTCGTGTATTCATAATCGCCCGAACGCCAAACCCGTACCTTCTTTGCGTTACCGGAAACCGCCGTCGTTACGTCGCAATCAAAAAGCCAGAACGGCACATAGGTTCCCGTAATTTTCTCAATCTGCCGGGCGCTGTAAAAGCCCTTAGGCGTAAACCGCCCTCTGTGACACCAATTTTTAAAAATCTCGCCTGCCTTTTCCTTAGAAATCTGAAAAGGAATCACCAGATCGGGCTGAAAAACGCCTTCTAAATTTCGTTTCACAATGGTGGGAGATCCGCAGTAGCGACAAAATGTCGCGGCAGTATTGGCATCGGTTATCAGCTCGGCGCCGCAGCTGGGGCAGTGGTACATAGATAACTGCTCCTGATCTACCGCCTCTCCTTCCTTTTTAACAATCTCGTCTTTAGGGACATCATTGCCGCAGAATTCGCAATGAAACACGCTTTTCTCGGCGTCATATTCAATGGGCGCCCCGCAGTGCGGGCAAAAATATGAAACAACTTCCATTACGCTTAAGTCTCCTTAATTTTCCGTTACAACACTACTTTCCGAGGCATCTGCCCCTGCATCATTGTTGAGCATATCGGCAGGCGCTACCTGCTGCATATAGTCAATCAGCGCCTGCGCTATGGCCTGCGCCGCCTCCTCCTGGAGGCTTTCTTGCTGCATTAGCTCGTTATCCAGCGAATACGTTACATATCCCATTTCTACCATAACCGAAGGAATGGTCGTATGCAGCAGCGGGGTATCTTCTACCCGTACTTCGCGTTCCCACATACCAAACCCTTCCGCGGCCGCTCCCATGAGGGTCTGCGCCAGCTGCTCGCTTTGCGCCGCTCTCGTCGCATCATCGCCGTCACCCGTCCAGTAGGCCGCCGAGGTTCCCCCCAGTTCCAGCTCAGAACCATTGCAATGAATGGATACCAAAAGTCCTGCCGAGTATGTAGTCGCAACGTCGAGTCTGGCCTGATCGCCCATGGCAACGTCTGAATTTCTGGTCAGCACCGCAAAATATGCGGGGGCGTTCTGATTGATGTACGACTGCACCATTTCCGCTACCTTCAGCGCAATGTCTTTTTCAACGGCTTCGCCGGATTCCCAGCCGGCGTCACTGCCTCCATGGCCCGGATCAATCGCTACCACCATAGCATACTGACTGGCATCGAACTGCGGCTGAACCGTCGTTTGAGAAGATCCCCCCTGGCTAAGCGCCTGGTTATCGCCATTCGTTCCTAACATGCTAACCATATAAGCCGCTAATTGATTAGGAATTTGGCTTAGCTCCGTATTGCTTACCGAACGAACCGTTCCGGTCTGCGCGCTGCTTTGCGCACTTTGTACGGTCTGTACCGGTTGCTGTGAATCTGCGCCTCCTTCGGCGCTGCCGCTACTTCCCAAAGAGCGGCTGATTAACACAATGACAACAACAAGCGCAATGAGAAGGCCTAGGCCAAAGAGCAACTTTTCCGGATGTTTAAGCCGATATCTCGGCTGCCGATATCTCGGCTGCCGATATTTTGACCGCCGGCCCCTGCTACCAGCAGCACGTGACTTTGCGTATCTTGGCCTTTGTGCCTTTTGAGAGCGGGCCGCCGCTCTCTGTCTGGGAGCGTCTTCATTGAATAAATTTGCCGCATCGTCGTACCTTTGAAAACGATTTCTTTCCCGCGCTTCCTCGCGTCGGTTTTCTTCGTCATAATAACGATTGACATCGTTAAGCGGTGGCGAGCCGCTACTGGTTCTTCTCTTAGCCAACCTGGTCTTCTCCTTTCTTATTCATTTTTATACATTGAAATGCTCAGCGCCCGGCTCTTAAATACCAGCGCGCGCCATGTTTTTCCATACATAATCGGCGATTTTAAGCTCTTAAGCGCAATGCTCATTTTTAATGGTAACAGCGCCTTTTCATACCGCATGCGGCTAACCGCCACGCCGCCGGCCTGCCAGGAAAGCGCGCCGGCCAGCCCGGCGCCGCTGCGCAGAGCAAAGCTAATGCCTTCGCAGGAGCTGGGACTAATCAGGCCCGCAGCCTCGCCCACTAAGAAAATGCGTCCGCTGCCGCCGGTAACGCTGCCCCAAAATCGAGGCCGCAAAATAATTGCGCCACGCCGCTTAAGGGGAGTAGAAACGTCAAATCCCTTTGAGGCAAGATCCACTTTAAACTGATCAAAACGCCGCTGCACATCCGGCCCGGCTGGTATTGCGCTGCCAATAATCATCTGGTCGCCTTCCGGAATGACCCAGGAATAAAAGTCAGTCACTGCCTCATGAAAGGTCGCTACATAATAAGGCAGCGGTTTAGGCATGGGGTGCCATTCCTGAATACTTGCGTATCGCCCAATCTCGTGTTTTTTTCCTTTTTTCTCTACATAAGACCTAACCATGGAGCCCGCGCCGTCGGCGCCAACCAGATAACGGCCATACACCGTAACGCTCTCTCCTGTGGCCTTACGCACCTTAACGGAGACCGCATGGGGGCCTTCACAAATACCTCTCGCTGTGGCTCCCTGCCATACCGTTACCCGCGGACGCGCCGCAGCCCGGCGTAATAAATCCGCGTCAAACTGAGTACGGTCAATGTTGACATACTTTCGCTGATAGTAACGCTCCATTTGACTCTCAAAGTCAAGGGCCCGAATCGCAAAAACCTGGGGCTCTACCATGACATTTCGAGAGAGCGAAAGCCCTAGCTGTGCCACAACTTTCTGCGCGGTTTCATCGAGCAGGCCTCCGCAGCTCTTTTCCCGTTCATATAGCCTTTCTTCTGTAAGCAAATAGCGCTGATCAATAACCAGTGCTTTGACATGCTTTGGCAATCTGGCCGCCAAAGTGCTGCCCGCCGGTCCGCCGCCTACAATAATTACGTCAAACTGCTCCATATGTATTCTCCTCTTGACATATCACCGCTGGACTTTTACATAAGCCAGCTTTTCAGGTATTTATTTTTGAGAAGCCCTTTAACCGCTTTGCCCCAGCCCAAAGGAAAACCGCCGGTCAAAACCAGCGTCCAGCCGTCCGGAAAGCTTCCTTGCAGCGTTTCTCCTTTTAAATACCGCAGCGCGTCTTCTTCATTCAAATCAACTTCTCGTTTGCAATCGCCGCGGCTAAGCGTCATGGCCAGCGCCTGACTGGGCTCAAATCTTCCTTTTTTCAATTCGCCAAGCAAAACACCGTTACGCAGCACGCGAAGCGACGACAGCGCGCCATGCGGCAATGGACTGGCGTAGAGTTTATCGCCCAGCTTTTGCAGCGTATTATGTGGCGGTAAAATCTGCTGCCACTCCTTGGTTAGCGTTTCCTGACAAAAGGCCTCAAACAGCAGCAAATCCTGCGCGCCAAAACCTCCGCGTCCGTCCCGGACGATGGCGGGCTGTGTCTGCGCGCCGTCTTTTTTTTGCAGCAACGCTGCGAAATGCCCCTGCCCTTCCAGTTTATGTGGCCAAAAGCGCGCCGTATACCGCAAATCCTCACGTCCGCTATGGCTCCACCCCGGCTGGCCGTCTTCCATGCCGCCTACTTTAGCAATGGGCAGCAAGCTAAGCTCTTCATGAGATTCTAACAGCCATTCGACCATCTGTTCGTCTTCCATGGGTGAAAAAGTGCAGGTTGAATATAAAAGCATACCGCCCGGAGCCAGCATGGTTACAGCCTGCTGCAGTATTTCGCGCTGCAATTTGGCATAATAGGCATTTCCGTACTGCTCCCAGTTTTTCATAATCGATTTGTCTTTATGAAACATCCCTTCGCCTGAGCAGGGCGCGTCGACCAAAATTTTGTTAAACCAGCCCGGAAAATGCTGGGCCAGTTTATAGGGCGCTTCGGCCAGCACAACGGCCTGTGTGGCCCCCTGCAGCTCCAAATTCTTTAACAGAGCTTTCGCCCGCGAAGGGCTAATATCGTTAGAAACCAGCAATCCGCTGCGGCCCAGTTTGGCAGAGAGAGCCGTGCTCTTCCCTCCGGGCGCGGCGCACAGATCGAGCACCCGATCGCCTTCTTCTACCGGCAAAATCGCCGCCGGCGCCATGGCGCTTGGTTCCTGTAAATAATAAAGGCCGGCGTAATAGTCTGGGTGTTTAGAAAATTGTTTTGTCTCTCCGTTTAAGTAAAAGCCCGCCGGGCACCAGGGCACCGGGCGGAGCGGCATCTGGTCTCCATAGCGCCGCGCAAAAGCCTGCGGCGATATTTTAGCGGTATTCACCCTGAGTCCCTGCCAGTAGTCACGCTCAAAGGTCTGACAGTATGCTGCAAATTGCTCTTCTCCCAGCAACGCTTTCATGGCCTCTTCATATGGTTTAGGAAACAAAGTCAGGCCTCCTTTTATTGAGTAGATTTAAAAAAACCGCTGCAAACCATGTCCGATCAGCTTGCAGCGGCGCTTTGGTAACTCGCCAGAGTTCACTCAGCAGACAAAGCTACCGAAGATACTGTAAAATGCAGTATTTATGGTAATGAAACAACTCCGTCGCTGATCATCTCTTGAAGTGCTTTCATGACGCCAAATTTCCCATGGCTCCAGGTAAGGCCGCCTTGGAAAAAGACCGTATAAGGCGGTTTAATCGGTGCGTCAGCCGATAATTCAATAGAAGCGCCCGAATTAAAGGAACCGGCCGCCATAATAATGGGGCAGCCATACCCGGGCATATCCCATGGCTCAGGCGTTACAAAAGAATCTACCGGTGCGGCAAACTGCACGCCACGGCAAAAACTGAGCACGCCCTGCTCGCTTTCCAGCGTAATCGCTTCTACAATATCGCAGCGCTTTTCATCCGGCTGCGGCAGCACCGCGTAACCCAGTGCTTTAAACACGGCCGCGGCAAAAACAGCGGTTTTCACGGCGCTTGCTGTAACGGTTGGAGCAAAGAATAATCCCTGATACAGCTGTTTGGTTACGCCCAGCGTTGCGCCGGCTTCTTTTCCCAGCCCCGGCGCCGTTAAACGGATCGCGCAAAGCTCAACCAAGTCCTGCCGCCCAACAATATAACCGCCGATCGGCGCCAAGCCGCCGCCGGCATTTTTAATAAGCGAACCAACAACAATATCGGCCCCCACGTCACTGGGTTCTATTTCCTGAACAAACTCTCCATAGCAGTTGTCAACCATAACAATGATGTCGGAGCGAACCTCTTTAACTACAGCAATAATTTCGCCAATCTCTTCTACGGAAAGCGAATGCCGCACGTCGTATCCTTTGGAACGCTGAATTTCAACCACTTTGGTTTTAGGGCCAATCGCCTCGCGAATCGCCATAAGGTCAGGATACCCCGCCGCAGTTAACGGCACAATGCGGTGTGTAACGCCGTAATCTGCCAGGCTCCCCTTCTCTTCTCGAATGCCCACCACGCCTTGCATAGTATCGTAGGGAGTGCCCACCGCAAACAAAATTTCGTCGCCCGGACGAAGCAGCCCAAAAACGGTTGTAGCCAGCGCGTGGGTCCCCGATATAATTTGTGGTCTAACCAAAGCGTCTTCGGTATGAAATACACGTGCAAACACACGCTCTAATGTATCGCGCCCCGGATCCGTATACCCGTATCCTGTGGTCGTTTCAAAATGCATTTCCGCAATGCGCTCTTTTTGGAAGGCATCTAAGACCTTCCACTGATTATATTCAGCAATTCGATCGATTTCTTGAAATTTTTCTCTGAGGCCTTCTTCTTGTTTCTCGCAGAAGTCGGAGGCGGCAGCGCTGATGCTCATTTCCTCTAAAAGCGCCTGTTTCAACACGGATGATCCTCCTGCTCTTCTCTGTTTACATTCAGGTTAACCGGACGCGACGGGCTAATGGTAGACACCGCATGTTTGTATACAACCTGCTGCCGCCCGTCCGATTCAATCATAATGACAAAACTATCGTATCCACGGATTACGCCCTTGATCTGGAATCCGTTGGTTAAGTACATCGTCACATCGATTCTTTCTTTACGCAACGTATTCAAAAAAACATCTTGTAAATTAACAGTTTTATTCATGATACTCCTCCATTCCGAAGCGCTTTAGCGCGAAGGTCGCGGCGCAAATTTCAAATTTGCGCCTGCGAAGGAAGCTATTTGTGACGCTTCGGCACAAATAGCCGTGTGAAAAATCAGCTATTCGAGCTGATT